>JALWFJ010000031.1 GCA_027036495.1 Thermoproteales archaeon | reverse complement strand
ATACACGTGCAAGCAGTCTCAGACCAGACCTATCATCAATCACGACTAAAGAGCCAAGGTTAAGTCTAGACTCCAGGTAGCTAAGCCTAGCATGAACGACAAATGGAGACTCTACCTGAACAACGATGCCCACTATGTCTCCCACGCTCACACAGTAAGAGTGCCCCCGAGTTCAAGAAATAGAGAATACTGTTAAAATAAAGGATTCCTTCTCCTCAAGGGAAATGTCTTCAAGAACTAGAAGCAGGAGAGATAGGAAGAAGCGCAGGATATTTCTAATAGCCCTGCTCGCTGTCGCAATTGCAGAGACTGGATACATACTTTATGCCTTCGGCATTCTGAGTGGTGGAGGAGCAACTCGACAGAGAGTGAGGCCGCTCGAGGCAGCGCTCAGGATTGCATGTCTGTACACGCTTGGGTCAGAGCCTCTATGTGAGAGAGACGTGGCTGCCACTCTCCTGTCAAACGCGAAGTACATAGTGATAAGGTACGTTAATCTCCTGGAGCTGAGAAACATCACAGAGTTCATCTACAGCACGATGAGCATCGCACATAACAACACCATAGAGCTGGTAGACGTGTTCCTGACACCATCACAGGAGCTAGCCAGCAGCATAAGGTATGAGGTGAGCAAGGTAATAGAGAGCCCCCACAGAGCATACGTGACCTACCCCATAACGCTTAGCCAGGCAGGTGACTACTATGCAGCACTTCTTAACGAGCTCATACTCATACTGAGACACAACGTGACAGTTATAGGAAACGTCACTAGACTAGAGTGCACGATAAGTAGAGGCAACATCACGCTAGTCAAGCTGATGCCTAGAGGAAAAGTGAACTACTCAGCCTCCTTAGCCATGATAAACTTGACGTACATATTCAGGAAGCCTATGTACGTAGTGAGAAGCAATGCCACACAGGTAGAGAGACAGCTTGGCACCTTGCTCACATATGCAATAAACAAGACGAGTATCAAGGTGTGCAGAGAGAGCAACAAGACTGTGTGCAGCAACGCGGACGTGCTTGCAAGACTCTACCTGCCTCTTATCTCGAGGAACAAGGTCTACGGGATCAACATCTACATGCTGGTGGCGGCAGGAAGAGTTACTAACAGGACCTACATCTATGTCACATTTACGGGAACAGACATGCTGAAGGTAGAGAACGTGTCTGGAGCAGTTATCGAGAGCAGACCAATAGAGCTAGTGATTGTAGGTCTAAGAACAAGTGGAAAGATAGCTTATGCACTAGTTGCACCAACACAGAGAGAGGTGGTCCAGATGCTTAGGTGATGAATCCCCTACAAGATCTATGGTAGTACTCTTGTACACCTACTTGAGTGACCGCCTAGCAGCACTTCACGCAGGACTGAGGGTTCAGTACCTGGACATATGTATGTTCGGACACCAAGCTTAGCTATCTTGAGCGAGTACTCAAGCTTTGTCTTCATCCCACCAGTAACATCTGTGACACCTTTTTTGTAGAGATTAATCCTGCATACATCTTCTCCTCTCAGCACGGGTATCGTTCTGCCTCTCTCGTCTAGCACTCCTTTCTTGTCTATCAAGAAGATACAGGTAGCTGGACGTAAGGCTTCACAGAGCATATATGCCACGAGATCTCCACTCACTATGATGCTCCCTCTCTCAGAAAGCTCGAGGTCTCCATTGAGTACAGGTACAACATTCTTCTCTATCACTCTATGCACCTTAGCTACCTCTATAGTCAAGCTGTCCCTCTCCTCCCTGACTACAGCCTCGGTGTCTAGAGGGTATACTGGCAGCCCAGCTTGAAGTAGAAGTCTACAGAGCTCTAGCTTGAGGTAGAGCAACAGTGTCTTTGTTAAGCTTGCTCCAGCTGTTAAGTCTCCTCTAACATCTCCTGGTCTCAGTAATCTAACTGCTGTGTGTGCAAGCCCACCTCCACCGTGAATAAGTATGAACCTGTAGCCTTGAGATCTTCTCAGTCTTGCAAGCTCTCTTCCAATGTTAAGGACAATCTCCCTGTTTATCTTGCTGAAGTCGCTCTTCGGATTAAGGATTGACCCACCTATCTTCAGCACTACTAGCTTAGAACTCACGCTCAACTATGAACCGTGCTAGATCTATGAGCTCACGCGCTCTATCCTTAACGGGGAACTCGTCTGCTGCTCTGCATGCATCCTCGACATACTTCCTAGCAAGGTCTAGGACTACTCTACGTGTGTCATACCTGTCAAACACCTTGACGAGCATCGTCACGTCGTCTTCTGTCACGGTGTCCTTCATTAGGGTCTTCAGCACGATCTCCCTGTCAGCAGGACTTGCTCTCAACAGAGTGTAGACAACAACTGCGTTTCCCAGCTTATGCTCCTTCAGGTCCTTTCCGATCTCCTTCCCAAACTTCTCGAACCTTCCATAGACATCTAGGAGGTCGTCTATCAGCTGAAACGCAATTCCTATGGAGTAGCCGTATCTGTCTGCAGCTCTGACGAGGACATGGTCCAGTTTTCCTGTTGCTGAGAGGGCTCCAAGAACTGAGCTTAGTCTAAATAATGCCGCAGTCTTCTTACCTATCATCTCGAGGTATATCTTCTCTAGGTCTATTCTGTCGATCCTGTCGATGATCCTGTGGTCATGGTAGTACTTGTCGTCTCTCCCTGTAGCCTCAAGGAGGATGTCTAGTCTCTCTCCATCAATTATCTCACGTATAGTGTCTGCCACGAGTCTAGCAACTAGGTCTGGTCTTCTGGACTCTAGGATAGCCTCCTCTATGGCCTCTCTGTACCACAGACCGACAAGCATTGCTGCCGTGGTGCCATATGCTTTCCAGAGAGTTGGTCTACCTCTCCTTACGGTCGATCTGTCAATTATGTCGTCAAATATGAGAGAGTACTCATGTATCAGCTCTACAGTACATGCCTCTGGGAGAGCCTTACTGTACTCTATGCCGCAAGCCTCAGCCACTAGGAGAGTTATAAGTGGTCGCACACGCTTACCACCAGTCTCTACCTGGTAGATGACGGTATCCCTGAACTCGTCAGGACATCTTCGAGAGAGATATTCTCTCAGCCTAGCCTCAATCTCTCTGCCATATCTTGAGGCTACTATGTCAAGTATATTCATGCCTGGTGGTTACTAGATCAGGGATATTAAAGGAGTAAAAGTTACTAAAGACTCTAGGACACTAGCTACAATCAACAATGAGAGTCTACGTCAAGGAGCACACCGTAAGCACAAGGTCTAGAGAGGACATAGTGAACATAACGAGGCTCGTGGAGGACACGGTCAGAGAGAGTGGGATAAAGAATGGACTCGTCCTCGTATATGTGCCTCACGCAACAGCTCTGCTCATAGTCAATGAGGACGAGCCAGGTCTCAGGACAGACTACCTGAAGAAGATCTTGGAGATCTTTCCTAGAGATGGAGACTATCTACATAACAGAATCGACGATAACGGTAACGCTCACCTAGCAAGCGCGTTCATAGGATCCTCAAGAGTGTTTCCACTCGTCAATGGAAGAATTGTTCGCGGGACCTGGCAGGAGATAATGCTTGTAGATCTCGATGGTCCAAGAACGAGAAGAGTCGTAGTTGAGGTGATGGGAGAATAATAATGATATCAAGATACTATGTCCTATACCTGATACTGATATTTTTTCTAGTACCAGCTCTTGCAGCAACATCAACAAGAAAGAAACTAATTGAGAACAACAAGAAGACCCTCATAGCATCAATAGCAACAAGCATACTGAACTCTCTCTGCGGTCCCTACACCTTCATAACATACTCCTTCTTCGTGATCTCGTCAAGCATGATGACAAGAGTCGGCTCACCTCTCAAGCTGAAGCTTGGTCACAGAGACATCCATGGTCGAGGCTGGAGACAAGTCCTCGGAGTTGGACTTGTTCCAGGAATAACCAACTTGGCGAGTCTGTTGCTCTACCTGGCTGGCCTGCGTGCTATAGCATCCAAGACTGCACTACTCACAATACTTCTATACGCTGTCAGCACGGCAGACACATGGTCCTCAGAGGTGGGCATGCTGTACAGAAGGAGGCCTAGGCTAGTTCTGGGACTCAAGGAGGTGGAGACAGGGACTTCAGGTGCAGTGACTCCTCTCGGGTCTGCTGCATCTATTCTTGGA
The DNA here is from genome assembly GCA_027036495.1 of Thermoproteales archaeon. Classification (GTDB taxonomy): domain Archaea; phylum Thermoproteota; class Thermoprotei; order Thermoproteales; family Thermocladiaceae; genus JAADER01. Next base: position 10,773 of record JALWFJ010000031.1, on the reverse strand, counting down.
AGCTTCGCTACAGCTGCTGTAGGTGTATTATCTCTGTGCTTGCTTGGAGACATTGGTGTACAGGTACACGTAGATGAGCCCCTAATGCTTCTGATACTGCTAGCATCTCTGGGCTTTGCTGGAGAGCTACTTGATAGCGTGCTTGGCTGTCTGATACAGGAGAAGAGAAGATGCGTGATATGCGGAATAATATGTGAGCAAGAGACTCACTGCGGCGTCAAGACCGAGCACGTGAGAGGATGTAGACGTTTCTCTGGAGAAGCAATAAACATGCTGACACAGCTGATAATGCTGGCAATAGGGTACGCAGCTCTTGGCCTAGTAGCGTAGACTCCTGTAGACACGCCATGCTCGCAGACACTTACTCTAGCTCTCGGGATATATGACAGGAGTGTTAACGTAAACCTAAGTGAGTACTTGCCTTATATCTAGTTTAGGCAACTAAGCAGTGACGTCTATGTCACGTAGCAGAACAAGAACAACCTCATCTGCTTACTCCAACTTCAGCACAGTCCTACAGCAGGTAGCTACAGGGCTATGGAGGGCAGTCAAGGAGGCTAGAGGAAACTGCGTGAGCTTTACTCCAAAGAAGGTGCTTGAGTATGCAGGTGTGTCAGAGAACGTTAAGCCAATAGTGCTGACCTTAGTCAGGTACATACTTGATGAGCTAGTGAAGAGCGAGCTTCTTCAGAAAGATGAGAAGAGGTATAGACTATGCAGGTACAACATGTGTGAAGATGGTTCAATGCAGGAGAACAAGCTCTGGGAGCTATGCAAAGAGAGCGACAGTCCAGATAAGATTATCAAGCTACTGAGCTCACTCGTTGAGTGAGACTGTCTGAGATAGGAGAGAAGAACCTGATAAGACAGCTAGTAAATCGCTTGAGAGCTCTAGAAGCTGACTACGAGATAAATGATGTCGAGTACCTAAGGCTTGACGATAAGGTCTTAGCAGTGTCGATAGACGGTTTCTGTGAGTCAACGTGGATCTTACCATTTCTAAGCTGGAGAGACGTAGGGAGAAAGGCTCTCTATGCAGCCCTGGCAGATCTGCTAGTGAAGTTCTCTAGACCTCTAGCACTTGCTGCATCACTCTGTTTCACGAGAAACCACGAGGTTGAGAATGTGAGAGACGTCATTGATGGTCTTCTAGATGTTGCTAAAAGTATGAATATGCGAGTACTGAAGCTAGACACAAACGAGGGGAGAGAGTTCTCAATACATATATGCGTAATTGGGGAGAGCCGTAGGAAGATAGGGACGCGGGCTAGACCTGGATTACACGTGTACACGATACCACTCTACGGATACACAGGCATAGTCTTCAAGCTTCTCTCAGAGAGAAGAATAGATGAGCTTATTCATGATCCAGTAGTCAGAAGAGGCATCGACATACTTAGACAGACCCTGGTGCCAGCATGGATCAAGCTTGCAGAGATGGATCCAGAGCACCTCCAGGTTGATGCGTCAACAGACACAAGTGATGGACTAGGTGCAGCACTGTGGACAGTTGCGGAGAGCAGCAACGTCATCATAGAGATCAGCGAGCTACCTGCACCAGAGGAGGTAGTTGAGTTCTGTAGACAGAACAACATTGATCCGGTAGAGGTCGTGTTTAATGGAGCTGAGGACTATCTACCTGTTCTCTTTACAAGAGAGAAGATACCGGACGACATATGTGATAGATACGGCCTAGTGAGAATTGGTCATGTCTCTGAGAGAGAAGGAGGACTCGTGATTTATAGAGACCATGTGCTCAGGTTTAGGGGATGGGAGTACTTCAGGTACTAGCTAAGCTAGACGTAGTGCATCTCCGTGGTTCTCTCAGAGGTCCTCTGCTGTGGTACTGGGACCGGCACTATTGGTGGTAATCCAAGCTCTCTGATCACTAGGCTAGCCTCGAAGAGCACATACTGCATTATGATCATGTTTATCAGATCCGGCACCTTTCCCTCACTCAGTGTCCTTAGAAGCTCCTCCATGTCCTCTCTCCTCTCAAACTGAAGAATCACGGCTCCCCTAAGCGTGACAGAGACTATAGAGGGAGCTGACGATATATTCGCAACAAACGGCACCTCAAGGTGCGTGTTCTGTCTCGAGACATTTGCGGTTAATACACTTAGGTTAAACATTATGTTGACAGGCTGAGAGGCCGATGATGCATTCATGAGCTTCTCAGCATGTATGTAGTCTAGCCTGAACTGAACTGCCCTGACTTGAGGCATCACTGAGATGGGAGGCTCCTGCATTTGCTACATACAAGGTTTAAACATTTAATAAGTTACCAGCTTAGGGCTACTTCCATGAAAGATCTCCTAGAGAAGGTCGAGCCGTACAGGAAGGCTCTGATCAGGGTCGGCAAGATCTTGAGAAGCAAGGGCATCGACTTCGTCCTCATAGGCAGTCTCATAATACCACTCTTCTACAAGATACCATGGGACGTACACGACGTTGACCTATTCATACTCAACAAGAGCGTCTTCGCAGAGAGCGACTTCTTTGAGGAGATTGCCCGGGAGAACGACTGGGATGTAGGCACAACAATGTACGGCCAAGTGTACTATGAGGTCCTAGTTAACGGCGACATAGTCAGAGTAGACCTGATGGAGAACATGCTTGACGTGTACATACCAGAGCAGATACTCAAGAACGCTCCTACACGCAGAGTAGATGACCTTGAGATCAAGCACATAAGACTAGAAGACCTCATAGTCCTCAAGGCTAGAGAGGCAACACAGGAAGGTGACGAGTTTCTCAGCAAGCTAGCTGAGGTGCTTGCTGAGGACAGATATGATGTCAGGCTAGACAAGGACTACATCAAGGAGATAATAAAGCTCTTTCCGGAGGATGAGCAGCAGTCAATATATAAGAGAATACTGAGATCAGGAATATACATAGAGTAGAGCCTAGACAGGGAGCATGATGAGTGCTGGGGCACTGAGAGGTGATGTAGGTTTCTGGTCGCTGAGAAGATGCTAGACCACTCTTACCTAAAGTCTAGACTTGAGGTTCGTCGCGTAGACGAGGTTAGGCGAGAGATAACGGCATGTAATGGAAGACTACTGCTTGGGAGATACATCTCGCTAGGCGAGGATCAGCTAAGAGGAGTGTTAAGCATAGATGTTGTCGAGAGGAGAGAACCTAGTAGACCAGTGAGCGAGGTGAGACTGCGAGACAGATCGATCATATATGAGCAGCTTGATCCTCCCTCAGACCTAGCTGAGGCTCTGTCCAGGATAGAGCTAGTATACTACAGAGACCCAAGCAAGGTTGAGCTCATATCGGTGAGAGCATACCTCAAGAAGGAGCCAACAGACGAGGAGCTTGTTGAGCTATACATCAGGCTCCTACGAGAATTTTCAGGAACGTATCTCGATAGGACTATCAAGGTAGTGTCCAAGTGTCAGTGAACGTTACATGTACCTGATACTTCTCTACCTAGCAGTCCCACCAGAGCACGAAGATCTACAGGAGGAGGCTGACAGGCTCGTGGAAGAGCTGGGTCTAAGGATAACCACTGGAGTAATCGTGTCCTGGAGAGCTAGAGAGGAGCTTGAGAAGAGACTTGACAGGCTGAAAGACTACATTATAGACAAGCTGGAGAGAGGGATAGAGGGGATCGAGCTAGTATACTCGGTTGTAGAGCTAAGCGATGAGCAGTACAAGAGCATTAGACCACTTGTCGTGAAGAAACTTGAGGTGCTCTGTAACGCTCTCGCTAGACGAGTAGAGAGTCTTATGAGCAGAGTAAAGTCATGTCAGGGAAGAGAAGTGAGAAGATATAGAAGAGAACTTCAGGAAATTGAGGAGAGCTTCAAGAAGGTTGCCGAGTTTCACAAGGTTTTCGACGTCAGGCACAGCGTGTTTGAGCGGCTGAAGAGATCCATGGAGGAGCTCAGAGCCGAGTTTTATAGAAGACTCAGGTAAAGGTCTCTAGCCTCAGTCTTAGCTGTAGAGCACCTCCTCCTGCTCCTTCCTTGACCTCTCACGTGAGATGAACCTCAGCGTCAATGCGACAGCTATTCCTCCAACAATCACTGCCGCAGCTATTGTTACGGCAGTCGTCGTGATAACTATTGTTCCGAAGGGTGTCAAGGTGAACACCGCTACGACACTGCTGTTAATCTTGACGATTCTGTTTCCTGTAACCTCGATCTTCCCTGTAGCTATCTCCTTTCCTCCAACGTACACCTTGAGTGTGTATATTCCGCTTGGGAGATCTGATATTACTGCTACGCCGTTCTTGTCAGTAAGTGCACTTCTGACAATGGCTCCATCACTGCTCACTAGCATGACCTTTGCTCCCTGTATCGGCTCACCTCTGTAGTTTGTCACGACTATGGTGACGTTGTACAGTCTTATCTTCAGGGTGAGCGGCTTGACAGGTATGGTGGTTAAGGCAACCTCGTACATGAGCTTGCCGTCATAGTACACATCTACTACTGCTGAGTTTAGGAGTATGTACGGTATGTCTACCTTGACGTATCCCTCCTTGTTAGGTCTCAGCGTGATCACATACTTTCCGCATCTTATCTTCACTCTGCAGCTCATGCATGGTCTTCCGCTACTTGTCAAGATCCTCATGGTTAGTGGCTCAGTCTTGAGGTAGATCCTGTATAGACCTGGCTCTCTCATGTCTCCAAACGATACTGTGATTATTGCTTGGTGCCTGTCTGGCGCTATTGACACTAGCCTGGTGGTTGATCCCCACGCAACTCTGCTCTCAGTGACTGTGCTGTACTCTGTACCATCGGGTGTCAGTATCTTCTCTATCTCTGCATATGGCGGCACCTGCACAACGAGTACGTTCCATATTCCAGACTCCAGGTCCTGACTGTCGACCTCTGCGCTCAGTATGACCGTCTTGTTGTATAGTCTTATCTCTCCAATGCTCTTGTACAGTAGCGGTATGTAGTACACAAGTATCGGCACGCTCATGTTGTTGAGCACTTTCACAGTGGAGCCGTATGCGATGTATGCGCCCACGAGATATCTGAAGTTCATTAGTGGCGGTATCAGGTAGCTGACCATTCTCACGTTTATTATTCCGCTCTGCGTTGATATCGGGCTGACCAGGTCGCCTATTATCCTTATGCTCCCACCTCTCTCTCCAGTTGTTGGCTGTATTGCAGTTACTGCAACTATGTAGCCTAGCACTTTCCAGCCCTTTGGCACTCCGTAGTCGCTTGATGATATGACCATGCTGTCTCTTGGCTCAACAGTCGTGTTCATGTAGGACAGTGCTTTAACTAAAAGTACAGAGCCTAGCACTGCGCTCTTCGAGTATGTTAGCACTATCGTGTAGGTTCCATGTGGAGCCTCTGAAGCATCAATCTCTACGTACTTGGGCTCCACCTTCACTCCCTTGATCACGTAGCCACTGAGCGTGAGCTCGGTGTATGACTTGTTGTTGGGCAGTATTATGTCGTGAACCATGTATGGAGCATTGTTGTCAACCCACACCTTCACGATCTGTCTGCTTACTGCCTCTCCCGTCTCATCAGGAACCTTGAGACTTATCTTCACTACTGGCTCGCTCAGCTGGACGTCGTACTCCTTGCTGTAGATGTAGATCACCGTTATCTTTCCAGCATATGTTGAGACGCCAGCATTTAGCAGAGTTACATTGCCTCTGCTCACGTATATCTTCTCTAGCAGACCAAGCTCGTTCTTCTGGTACGTACATGCTCCTCTGCATAGTACCTGTAGATATGGTGATGGCTTCGCGATCTGCACTATCATCAAGTAGTTGCTGTATGCGTCAGATGGTGGTAGACCAAAAGTCAGCGTATATCTCTGGCCAGGCTGGAGCACAAGCATCTTCGTGTTCACGACCTCGTCCAGGTACTGAACGTGCGCCAGCGGACCAACAGTCAGCAACTTGACGTTAACTGCATGCGCTAAGCCGCATAGAATTCCTAGCAGCACCAGCAGTGCGAGGAGGACAGGCACTCTCATCTTATACATGATCTCTCGATGTGTACAGCCGCGGTTGAACTAAAATAAGAAGCGTTTAAGATAAGATGAGAGCTCATATCTCGGTTACCGTCCCATCAGAGTGAGCAACAATCACCTTATAGACGTGTGAGCGCGGGAAGATCCCCACCTCGACCACGCCAACTATGCTCTTAACCTCTCTCTCCACGACCTCAGGATCCTCAGACAGGGATCTGTACCAGTCAACAAGGAAGCAGCCATTATCTGTCACTAGTGGTCCACGTTTACCATGCTCAAGCACTCTCAGTCTAGCCTCACCTCCAAACCTCGACTCAAGCGTCCTAGATACGAGTCTCCACGCCCTTGGCAAGACCTCGACAGGCACTGGGTGTCTTGACCCAAGCTTATCTACGAGCTTCGTCTCATCCACTATTATTATGAGCTTGTCCGCTGCGTAGTCCACGATCTTCTCGCCAGTGAGTGCTCCTCCACAGCCCTTCAGCAAGTCCCTAGATGGTGTGACCTCGTCAGCGCCGTCTACGGCAACGTCAATCTTGTCTACCTGCCATGGCTGTAGTATGTTCTTCTCTACTCCCAGCCTGGTAGCATTATACTCAACCTCTGTCGATGTGGGCACCAGCGTTATGTTACTTAGCTCACCTCTCTTGATCTTCTCAGCCAGCAGGCGTAGAAAGATCATTGCTGTGCTGCCACTACCGACTCCGACAGTGAAGCCATCCTCTATGAAGGAGAGTGCATATCTTGCTGCAAGAAGTTTCATATCGTCTTGACACAGTCTTGACACTAGACTCCTTGAAGAGGGTAGGTTCTAGAAGTCTACCGGTCTAGCAATGTATATGTTGTTCTTGTTCTCGATTATCTCTACGCGTATTCTCTGGCCTAGGAGAATGTTCTCGAGAGATGAGTCTGCTATCACGGTTATCACTCTGTCCGTGATGGGTGAGCCCGAACGCTTGACGGGAACAGCAACATACTCGTTGAGAAATATTCCTCTATCCAGAATCTCGACCCTTATCACTTCTCCCCTCCTGTAGGTTGTCGGTACAGGTCTCGTCCTCTCTATGCCAAGCTCGCTGCTTGATGGAACGAGTCTGACGTTGAGTCTTCTCTCTAGCTCGCGTAGCTTAGCGAAGAACTCTCCCCAGCTCATGATGGGTACTCGAGGTTTCCTGCCATGCTTGTGTGGGACATATTTCTGTACTAGGACTGGTGGAAACCTCTTACCGAGTCTGTTTCTCACTGCCCAGCTTATTATCTTTGGTATCTCGTCGTCGTTGAGCGTTGGGACCCAGACTGGCGTCAAGACTACGTCAGCTCTCGTGTTGTCGATGATGAACTTGACTAGCTCAAGCACTCTCTCAACGTTGTACCAGGAGGTTCCGGAGAGCACTCTTGCTAGGTCCATGTCTAGCGCGTCGACGGACACGTTGAATCTGTCAAGGCCAGCATCAACTAGGTCGAGTATCTTTCTCTCATTGAACGTGACTAGTCTTGTCTGCATTGACACGGTTCTCACCTGTGGAATCTCGCGCAGCATCTGTACTAGCTCTGTGAGTCTATGGTACGTGCCTGGCTCTCCCATGCCGTCGATGTGTATCTCCACGCTGTTACAGGACTTGTACAGGACTAGCTCTCTGACAGCATCAACAAGAGTGTCGACGGCCTCGATTACGAACTCTGCCCATCTGAGAGATGAGGCTGGTCCGGCATTCACGCTGCAGAATATGCAGGAGAGTGGGCACAGGCTTGTTGGTCTGACCTCAATGATGTTTGTGCCCATGTCTACTATCCCAAATGCTCTAGTCCCAATCATGGGGATGTCCTCACAGATCCTCACTATTTTCCTAGATGCTCTCTCTCTTCTCCTTCCCTCTGCTAGGCCTCTCAGGTAGGGTCTGCCTCTCATGCACGTGATAAGTACGTCATGTTAAGCTTATATTGCCTAGATGCTGTACAGTACCCCGATAGTAATGCTTTTATATAGGCTTAATGAGCCGCACCTGAACGCGGTACTTCTTCTTCCATGTGACCTCTTCTACAAGCTGTGTCAGCATCCAGAGAGACTCATCATAATGTCGGAGGTTGCCAGAAGAAGTCTCAGCTTCTCAGAGCTTCAAGAGAAGGTCCAGATACCTAAGTCAACTCTACACAAACATGTACGTGCTCTCGTGCTTGGTGGCTGGATCCAGGTCGAGAGAGTCGGAAGAAGGTGCATGATCAAGCCAAGCGCACTGGTCTACATAGGGTTCAAGATCGAGGACAGCTCACTGACAATAATGAGGGAGAACCTTGCAGTGATATTTCCACACTGTGGAGCGTTTCTACTCAGAGTAGATAAGAAGCCAACCTTCACTACCTGCAGTGGAGACTCCTGCTCAAGAAAGAGTGAGTGTCTCAGATGTCTCAGTAGACTCAGTAAGAAGGTTGGGGTTGATCCAGGGTACGAAGAGATACCTGAGGTGATACTTGACGTGTTCTCAGAGATAGCATTTCAGGAAATAAAGAACACGCTCTCTATGCAGCACATATCTATCCCGATAAGCAGAAGCAAGATACTTTACCGAGAGCTACTCATGTCAGGACTCACCTAATAATAACGAGAACTGCTCCATGCCTTCTGCAGTCAAGCCTAGCTAGGCACACTGCCCTTCCAAGAGAAGGATACACCTGCCTCACTTCAACCAAGCTCTCTAGAACAAAGATGAGACGCTCCTTTCCTCTCACAAGAGGTAGCACAGGAGCACTACACCTTGTTCTACGCACCACAACCTCGATATCACTGATTCTCAGCACGAGATCTAGTGCTCTCTCATTATTGCCAGCACAGATGTGACCTGGAAGGTACCTAGTGTAGTACACTTGGATGTGGGGATCCCAGTAGGCTACAAGGAATCTCTCTATGTTGTTAAGCAGCTTGAATATCTGTCTAGGTCCTCTTCTAACTCTTCTGCCTCTCCTTCTAGACTCCCACAGCTTGATCTGCAGTATAAGCTCCTCGTTCGGCCTCAGGAAGTTCTGGAAGTGAACTCCATGAAACCTGTCTCGGATGAGAAACTTGATGTCTGAGTCGAGTGGCTGTACAGTCACGTTTAGGTAGTAGCCAGTCTCTGTCTTGACTATCTCTCTCCTTATCAAGACAAGATCTGAGGCCAGAAGCCATATCCTACCCTCAGGAAAGTACTTAGCAGCAGCAAGCTCAGAGCCCTCTACCCTATCTCTTCTCTCTCTAACTATAGCCCTCACGTGGAATTTAGTATATTCGACTCTAAATCTCGACATAGCTTGGCCTAGGAGAGGCTATGAGCAGAAGAATACAGATAACCTTTCTCGGAACATCTGCAGGCAGCCCAAGCATAAAGAGAGGACTGCCTGCAGTATTGGTGAGCGATGGTCTTAGAGAGATACTTCTCGACTGTGGAGAAGGAACACAGCACAGACTTCTACGTGTAGGAATCTCTGTGCACAGAATAGACATGATACTAATAACGCATCTCCACGGAGACCACCTCTTTGGATTACCTGGACTAATAGCATCAATGACTCTTCTAGGAAGAGTACGCGAGCTCAAGATAGCTGGACCAGTAGGAATAAGAGAGTACATAGAGGCAAACATAAAGTTCCTCAGCGCACTACCGTTCCGAATACGTCTCCTAGAGATAGAACCACCAGAGAAAGTAACGACACTATACAGAGAAGAGAACTTTGAGATACAGTGCGTCACAGCAAGACACACCATAGAGGCTTGCGCATACGCACTGATCTGGAGAGTACCCGTAGGAAAATTCGATCCAGAAAAAGCAAGAAAGCTGAACATACCCATAAAGTACTGGAAGAAGCTACACTACGGCGAAACAGTAACACTTGAAGATGGAAGAGTAATAAGACCAGAAGACGTAGTAAAAGTCAGACACAGAGGAACAATAAAGATAGCATACACAGGCGACACAGCACCCACAGAGACCATAATAGAACTAGCAAAAGAAGCAGACATACTAATACACGAAGCAACCTTCAGCGCAGAAGAAGACCCACACACAATCTGGAAACAAGGACACTCAAGAACAATAGACGCAGCAGAAATAGCAAAAAGAGCAAACGTACGAACACTAATACTCACACACATAAGCACAAGATACGAAGGAATAGAAGAAAAACTACTACAAGAAGCAAAAACAGTCTTCCCAAACACTCACCTAGCAAACGACTTCGACAAATACTACATAACAACAAGCTAGAAAGGAAATACTAGAAGCGTGGTCGGCCCGCCGGGATTTGAACCCGGGACCTACGGGTCTCCACCCCCGTCGCCCTGTACGAGCGACGGGCTGACTACAGCCCGCCGCTCTGCCAGGCTGAGCTACGGGCCGAACTCTCGTCAGAGTATTCTACAACCTCTCCTTTTAAGCATTACCCATACACCTATCAGAAACATCAGACACCTTTATCATACATACCTTCAACAACTCTTCCACAATTACGTCACGGATCAACAGCCATAACATAACTGCCTTGAACTCACTCAAAATTCACCTAACACTATACATAACATATACTCATAACATATACAATAGCGAAGGTAATTAAATCTGCTCCCTATGCCGGATACAATTTACTTTTTCAATTTTTGTGATACACAGAGTTACGAGATCTCTTGATAGACTTTCAATACACTTTGTGACTCATTGACGATAGTTAATAATAGTACTGGACTATACCTATACGTCTTTTAATTCACTTTTAATGATTCTCTGGCTAGATGTTAAGACTGTACATTTTACCGAGAATGAATACTTTCAATCCACTTTGTGTGATTCA
>JALWFJ010000030.1 GCA_027036495.1 Thermoproteales archaeon | reverse complement strand
GGTAGGTCTCTCCTGAGTTATCCTACATAGGAGAGCCTTAACTGACTCTTCAGGAGGTATGAAGGTCAGCTCTCTCAGTCTGCGCTCTCTGACCTCTCGGTCGGTTAGCGTGAATGCCTCAACTATCCTTGAGAGAGGAACATTGCCGTAGTACCTCCTAAGGGTCTCGGCTATCGATCTACAGATCTCAGTAACAAACTTCTCTCGCTCTGGCACTACAAGCGTTCCCCACACATCAAAAGTTATTAACTTGGTCACGCTGTGTGGGGTCTAAACAGTGCTTATAAGACGTAACCTAGCTAGCTAGCTAGTGCAAGTTACCCTAATTAGGCTACTAGGCTACAGAGAGTGGACAGAGAGCCTAGGATCCGATAGAGAACACCTCATACAGAACGTCCAAGGAAGACTCCACACCAAGATCTCATCAAGCTTCTCGACATATGGCGCATTTGCTCATCCACTGAGATATGACCTCATGATAGCGTTCACTAACGGTCTAGGACTAGAGGAGCACGAGAAGATCATCAGGGATGTTGAGTCCGCAAGTCCTGTGCCAGTGATCATGAGCATAGCAACAGGACAGACTCCGAGAGAGGCAGAGAGAAGAGCATCACTATACTGTGCTAAAGCTAACTCTCACCCAATACACGTCAATGGAGAAATACCTGATAACAGTGAGATGTGCATAATACATGCAGATCTCGTAGACTCGATGAGCATGCTCAAGACAATGTCGGTATACGAGACCTACCTCAAGGTCCAGAGGACGTTCATTGAGTTCGTAAGGCTGGTAGATAGGCTTGACGGCATAGCCCTGTATCTAGGAGGAGACAACATGATAGGAGTCACCGTGCCATCGAGACTAGACCTAGGCCAGATAGAGAGCTTCTCTACGAGGTTCAGGGTCAGAGTGGGAGTTGGAGTTGGAGTGAGAGCCAGAGAGGCACTCAGAAAGGCGACAGAGGCACTTGACAAGCTCAGAAGAGAACACACGGTGGCTGTAGAGGTGATATGCTGATAGACAGGTTCAAGATGGCGGGTCACACTAGCCTAAAGATGTCATAGCAGTGTCCCTCTACCCCACCCTCTAGAATTAGCCTGAGAACTAGATCAGCAACCTCCTCTGGTCTCAGAAGCCACTCTGGTCTATGCTCTGGAAAGAGCTTCCTGTGAAGATCTGTGTCTGTGCCTCCTGGACACACAGCATATACCTTTATGCCAAATCCCTTCAGCTCTCGTGCTAGCGCCTCAGTAAACACGTTTACCCCAGCCTTAGATGCTGAGTATACTGAGAGCTCAGGTATGCCTGCCTTTCCAGCTCCCGAGGATATGTTGACTATTATTCCCCTTCTTTGTCTCATCATGACTCTCAGTGTCTCAAGAGTGAAGTACATGAGTCCCTTCAGGTTGACGTCAAGTATCTCGTCAATCTCGCTCTTGGTCATGGTGTAGAATGGTTTCCTGACTGCAGTTCCAGCATTGTTCACAAGTATGTCTACCTTGCCGAACGCGGACATGCAGCGTGACACTGCAGTCTCAGCACAGCAGTAGTCACGGACATCGCAGGACACGGTCTCAATCTGGACACCATACTTCTCCTCTATTGTCTTCTCCGCCTCGCGTAGTCTCTCCAGGTCTCTAGCAACGAGGACGAGATTTGCACCTTCACGTGCTAGAGCCTTGGCAATTGCGTAGCCAATTCCTCTAGATCCTCCAGTAATGATTGCTGACCATCCAAGAAGCCTTCTGTACATGAGTAGCCTGTGCCAGAGTCAGTATTAACAGTATTACTCTCCTAGACCTTAGAACGCATTTATATAGAAGATTCCTAGAGCTAATTAGCGAGAGAGTAATGAGTCCTTACTGGCTTGAGGAGGAGAAGTTAGAAGAAGAGGAGGAAGAGGTAGAGGAGACGGAGGAGAGTGTAAGTGAGGCTGAGGAGAGGGAGATAGAGGAGGAGGTTGAAGAGAAGCTTGAGGAGGAGGCTGAGAGCGCGGCTGAGGAGACCTCTGAAAGCATGTTGGTCTCCGAGGAAGTTGAAGAGGGAGTTCTGCAAGTGATGTTTCCTAAAGGCAAGGAGGTCAAACATCTCTTTATAGCACTGGCGAACCTTCTTCATGAGGCTAATATCACGCTCTCTCCTGATGGGATAAAGATGAGGTCTATTGACCCATCAAAGGTCTCGTTGATCGTGCTTGATATACCAAGCGTGAATCTAGAGGAGATGAGGGTACCTAGGGAGACTCGTGTGGGCTTAGTCTTTGATATCTTGAAGAAGATTGCGAAGAGGATAAAGGCAAGAGATAAGATAGAGTTCACGGTCAAGCCAGGTGCCGGCAAGTTCTACCTGACGATATATACAAAGAAGGGCAGAGAAGCTGGAACTTACAGGAAGTTCGGCATCCCCATAGTCAACGTCGCTGAGGAGGAGGTACCTGAGCCAAACTTGACGTTCCCAGTCAGGATAAGGATGGATGCAGATACCTTCACGGACATTGTCGCAGCAGCAGACGAGATATCAGATGCCGTCACCTTCATAGCAAAGCCAGACACCTTCGTGATAAAGGCCGTGGGAGAGGGAGGAAAGATGCTTGAGGCTGAGTACAGCAGGACAGACGAGTCAATATATGAGATGGATGTTGAGGAGGCTAGTGAGGCAACATACTCCACAGAGTACATACTAGACTGCGCGAGACAGATGAGGCAGATATGCGAGTACATAATAATAGAGTTTGCAACAAATAAGCCACTACGACTAACATTTGAGTTCTCAATAGGTAGACTTCAGTTCTACTTAGCTCCAAGAGCAGTTTAAAGTAGACAGCAGAAATCAAACTTAACATACAGCACCATATACTTGCTGAGGCCAATCAAGAGATGGACCTCAGTGATGATACGACCTGTCTCTGACATAGTGATGATAGACCCCCACTGAGGTATGTTCAGCTTGTTAGGATTACATCACTCTTTCTCAGATGAGTGATCCCTCATCACCACCAGTTTTAACAGCAACTAGAAGGACTTATAAGACCCTAGTAGAGAACTTGCTAACTCGAGCGTGAGAGGGCCCGTAGCTCAGCCTGGTAGAGCGGCGGGCTTTTAACGGGGATCCCCCTAAATGTTCCCCGGAGGAGACCCGTAGGTCGTGGGTTCAAATCCCACCGGGCCCGCCAGATGGAGAGACGAACGAGAACCGATCCTTCTACTTACTTTCTGTAACAATGGACCCTCGTAGACTCGTGAATAGGAACTATGCGAGTTTTTCTAAATCAGAAAGCTTATAGTAGAGTGGTAAGTTGCGTTTTAGCTTGTTCTTGTTTCTAGTTTCTTCAGTACTATCTGTGTGAATGTCTCTTTCACGCCTCTGAGCTCACGTATGGTCTCCACTATGTTGTTTAGCTGTATCTGGTCTCTTGCTGAGACTCTTGCTACTATGTCGTATTCTCCTGTTATTTCCATGACTTCCTTTACTCCAGGTATTGCTGATACTCTTCTAGCGACGCTTGTCGTGTATATTGTTGATTCGCACTTTATCCAGACTAGGGCTTCTATCTTCTCTGGTGGTCTGAGCACGACTCTTCTGCCAGTAACTTCTTCTACAAGCTCAAGTAGATCCTCATCTCTCCAGTGTCTGACTTCGCTTCTCTCTTTTATCTTCATGACCACTAGGTCAAGCTCCTCATCTGTCAGGTATACTCCAAGTCTCTCTAGTCTTGCCTTGACTGCCTTTCTGCCAGTGTACTTGTCTATGACCCAGTCACGTGTTCTCCCTACCAGCTCTGGTGGATATGGCTCGTAGGTTTCTGGGTTTGAAAGGACTCCGGCTACGTGTACTCCAGCCTTGTGTGTGAAGGCGTTATCTCCGACTACTGGTGCATGTGGTGGTAGCACTATTCCGCTGTATCTCTCTACGAGCTTTGATATCTCTACTATTCTCTTGAGGTCTACTGTGTCTATGTTGTAGAGCACCTTGAGCGAGACAGCGACTTCTTGCAGACTTGCGATTCCACATCTCTCTCCTAGTCCATTAACCGTGACGTGGATTCCTGTTGCTCCTCCCTCAAATGCTGCTAGGCAGTTTGCTACCGCCATTCCTAGGTCGTTATGTGCGTGTATGTCTAGCTCCACTGTTGGGACTGCTTGCTTGACCTTGCTGAAGAGGTCTCTTGCTCTGAATGGCGTGAGTATGCCCACAGTGTCTGCTAGACTGATCCTGTCTGCTCCAGCCTCGTGTGCAGTCTTCACAACCTGGATGAGGTAGTCTAGCTCTGTCCTCGATGCGTCCTCTGCAGTAAACCTGACCTTGACTCCGTGACTTCTAGCGAACTCTACGTGCTCCGCTATTATCTGTAGTGCCTCCTCTCTACTAACCTTGTGTTTGTATCTGAGGTGGAGGTCGCTGACTCCGTAGAATATCGCTATCCTGTCGACCTCGCACTCCGCGGCCTTCTCAATATCATACTTTGTTGCTCTACTATGGCCAATGATCTCTGCCTGGAGACCCTCCTTGACTATGAGCCTAACAGCCTTCTCGACATCTGGCGCAACTGCAGGATGACCAGCCTCAATCATGTCTACTCCGAGCTCGTCCAGCTTCCTGGCTATGTCTAGCTTCTGCTCAATGGTGAACGACACTCCTGGTGTCTGCTCACCCTCTCTGAGCGTGGTATCTACTAAGTACACCGGCTTCTTCATGCTTGTACGTTTATATCTCGACATAGAGTGAACACAGTATTAGGGAGATGTATGTTTAAGTGTTGCTTCTCTATCTTACTAGTAGAGACAATTTTTATAGATACACATAGACTGGG
>JALWFJ010000029.1 GCA_027036495.1 Thermoproteales archaeon | reverse complement strand
ATAGGCTTTGACCCACGCGTAGTAAGTGTACTTCTGGACAGGGTAAAGGAGGTTCTGAAACTCCTCTAGCAAGCTACTTCCAGGACTTAGTGCCAAGGTTCTTTAATATCATTAAGCGTTTTCTCTCCTCTCAAGGGGATGATTAGTGACATGCCAACTGACGTGTGATGAATCCTGGGGTAGATGACCCAGGTAGCCAGCTTATAACCAAGCTCTAGATAAGCCACTCAATGAGGCTTGCATACCTGGTCTTCTATGATGGTGCCTGTTTCCGAGGCTTTGTTGGCGGACCTAGCTCTGTTGAGGCTCACCTTAGAAGAGCACTTGCCAATCTCTGCGGTCTCGACGCAGATGAGGTGAAGATTAGATGCGCCTCAAGGACTGATCCTGGAGTCACAGCTATAGGAAACGTCATAGCAGTAGATCTCCCTAGATATGTTCGTCCAGAGGAGATTAACTCGAAACTCCCAGAGTGTCTTAGAGTGTGGGGTGTTGCTGAGGTCTCTGCTGACTTCAACCCTAGGTCAGCTTACTTGAGAAGATATGTCTACATTAAGCCACATGAGGGAGAGGATGTGGAGATCGTAAGAGAGGCCGCGAGACTGTTTATAGGTAAGCACGATTTTTCCAACTTTCAGATTATTGACGAGGAGCTCAGCCCAGTAACAGAGATATATAACATATCCGTAGAGCTCAGAGGAAACGTCTTGCTGTACGTGTTTGAGGGTTCAGGTTTTCGAAACAAGATGATTAGAAAGATTGTGTGGGTACTTACTCAGGTTGGACTAGGAAAGATGAGTCTAGACACGCTAAGGAAGCTAATCAACGTCGAGGTCAGAAAGACTGTGCCCTCTGCCCCAGCTGAGGGTCTAGTCCTTGTTGAGGTAAAGTATAGAGCTGAACCTCGCTTCACAAAATCATATAAGGCTATTAACGAGATCACACGTTACGTCGTTAACAGAATGAGAGTGTTCCTAGCACTTTACTCGGCGCTGAGCTATGTCATGGATGTGTTCAGTGAGCACTTGTTGAAGCATGTTATTAGGAAGTAAACGTTTATAAGACATTTAGTTATGTTAGCTTGTGAGGTCTTCTAGGTATGAGGGATCATATAGAGGAGCTATATATGTTGGACTATGATAAGAAGAAGATATATAGCTTAGTTCGCTCGCTGCTTGAACGCTCGCCCCTGCCTATCGAGGATGCATACGAGCTAGAGTTCCTGTCGAAGTGTGCACAGTCTGACTTTACACACTTCCTCTACACCAAGATGGGTCTATACACCAAGATCTCGTTTGACGAGAGAAAAGCTAGAATTAAGCTATGTAGACTACTAGTATCTAGAGAGAGCAAGGTCAAGAGGATTCTTCAAGAGTGGGTAGACTGGTGGGCACTCAAGTGGAGACAGAGAGTGAGGGTCATATTCGACACGGAGAGGTCAGACAAGCAGCAACAGCGAACAGATCTCAAGCTAGCCGATGATCTGCTTGGAGGAATTCCGAGAGATCTATCGCTCTACTACAAGAGGTTAGGCATAGTTGCGCTAATAGAGGTAGGAGAGGTGTGCAGTCTTGACGTAGTGAGCGACTTCCTCGTGAAGAGCACAGTCATGTCGCTTGCTGGCAGAGCTGGTCAAGATAAGGCGAGATCCATAGTGAAGTATAGACCTGACTTGATGAAGATAGAGCTGCTCAAGAAGGCAGTGGAGATCTCAAGGTCCTCTCAACCCATAGTCGTGCTTAGAGTCAGAGTCAACGCTGGAAATAGTGGTTCCTCATAAGCGTACCACTAGGTCGACCTCAAAGTCTAGGGTAACAATTCTAGAGAAGAACGTCTATAGTAAGAAGGTAACCCGCGGTACCATAAGAGTAGCACTAGCTTACCCATCTTCTTACCAAGTCGCAATGTCCTCACTGAGCATACATCTTCTATACCACTTTCTGAACAAGTTCGACGACATATACGCAGAGAGGGTAGTCATGGAGGGCGAGGGTCCCTATAGAAGTCTTGAGACTGGGACCCCCCTGAAAAACTTTGACATTGTGATGTTCTCTGTACATTACGAGCTTGACTATGTCAATATTGCTAGGATGCTCCTAGAAAGTGGTATACCTGTAAGGGTAGAGGAGAGAAAAGACGGAAAGTATCCTGTCATAATTGTTGGCGGTCCTACGGTTACTGCAAATCCGGAACCTCTTGCGGAGATCGCTGACATCATAGTTGTTGGTGAGGCTGAGCCCCTGATGGAGCAGCTAGTTGAGAACATAGCTCTAATTCTTGATAGAAGACTCGTAGACCTTGCCTCTGAGCGTGGTATCTATGTCCCGAGTCTTGGCAAGCATGAGGTTAGGTATGTGTATGTCGGAAGTCTTGATCTAGCTTTCTATCCTACAAAGCAGATAGTTGTCCTTGAGGCTCCTGAGGGATATGTTCCAATCTTTGGCAGAGCTTTCTTCTTGGAAGTTGTGCGTGGTTGTCCGTTTATGTGTAAGTTCTGCATGGAGTCACATGTGCAGTTTCCATTTAGGTTGAGGTCATATTGTAGGCTTATTGAGATACTTGAGGAGGGACTAGAGCACTGTCCCGTCGACAAGATAGTGCTAATTGGCTTAGGAACGCAGTCTCATCCAGACATTAAGAAGCTGTGCAGAGACATACTTGAGAGAGGACTTAGATTAAGCTTTCCATCTCTTCGCGCAGATAAGCTAGACTCTGAACTCCTAGAGCTTCTAGTGAGGTCCGGTCAAGATGTCCTAACTGTGGCTCCTGAATCATCAGAGAGGCTCCGGTACGCAGTTGGAAAGTACTTCACGGACAGTGAGCTCTACGAGGTCTGTCTTAGAGGAATAAAGCTAGGCATTCAACACTTGAAGCTGTACTTTATTGTTGGATTTCCAGGTGAGCTCGATGCAGATATTGAGAGTTGTGTGCAGATAATTGAGAAAGTTCGCGAGATTGCTCAAGGCAAGGTGTACGTGTCCGTTAATCCCTGGATAAGGAAGCCTCAGACACCTCTACAGTACTTCTCGCCAACCCACATCGAACTTGTTGAGAGTAGAGTTAAGATGCTTGTGAGGCAAGTCCCTGCTAGGCACAGTATTTATGATCCTGTCCTCGCGTGGGGTCAGATGCTTCTATCCCTAGGAGATAGAGACGTTTCCTCAGTCATCTTAAGGTTGGCATCAAGCCGTGCAAATCCTCTTGCACGCTCGACCTGGAGAAGACTGCTAGTGAGAGAGTGTCCTGAACTATTCAAGAAGTACGTTATTAGACAGTACTCTAGTAGCGATGTTCTACCTTGGTCACATGTGAAGCTAGGGTTGTCCGAGAAGACTATAGTAAAGAAGGCTCAAGAATATGCGGAGAGAGTCAACATAAGGTGGTGTTAGGTGATGAGACCCTTCTAGGCTGATAGTTGACGAGACCTAGACATGCTGACTCTGTTCTCGGATTTCCCTCTCTATCCTGTCTACAGCCTCTCGCACCTCTGAGATTATTGTCCTGAGCTCAGACTTTGAGAGTGCCTGCACGGTCTCAAGCTTCGAGAACACCAACACAATTAGCCACTCATAGAGCTTCTTCAAGTCGTCCCTGTTAAGCTGTGAGAGGTAGAGCAGTCTCTCGTCATGTCCTGAAGGTCTTGCTCCAAGTCTTGCACTTATGAGAGCATCAACAGCGGCGCCAAGTGCGTGAAGAGCATACATCAGTATCTGCTTGTAATATAGAAGCTGTCCTTCCTGCACGAGCTCCAAGTTACGTTCAACGTCTTCGAGAACCGCCCTAGATATGTTTAGTAGGTGAGCGACTCGCATGCTCATTGTGCTTTGTGTGTTTCGGCCAAAATAATCGTTTAGCTCAATACTTTTCCTGAATAAGTCAGTCTGAGATCCTGAAAATGAGCATGCTGGCCGAGCTCGGGTTCAAGTACTTTCCCTTGACGCACACGGGAGTTCCAGAGATAGTCAAGGAGAGTAGACCTGTAGGACTAGAGAAGGAGCTTTCTGAACTGCTTGAGGTCACGGAGTACTTTCTCAAGACTGAGCTCAACGAGAATCTTCTCGTAGTTGTGGTTGGGGAGTATGGATGGGGCAAGACTGAGCTTCTAGATCACTATACGAGCATAATCGGAGAGAAGTATAGAGGAAAGATAGAGGTTGCACGTGTACCTCTAACATTTGAGCTCTCTGTCAGACATATAAGGAGCATACTGGAGAGAAGGAAGGACAAGCCTCTAGTACTGATAATAGACGAGGCCGACGAGCTATCAAGAGTATTCTCGCTATCTAGAGGCAAGACGGAGGAGCTCGCGAAGATAATTACTGAGCTAGCCACATCCATACGGGCAATACTGGAGCCGAGACAGTACAGTAACGTGCTTGAGATACCTCCAGCAAAACTCAGTAAGATTCTCCTAATAGTGGCAGTTACGCCACATCTGTATTTTGAGGTTCTGAAGAGCTCTGTTCCAGACATATTTGACCTGACCATTGGCAGAGTGTACAGAGAGATCGTAATTAGAGGCGAGATACCCCTGTGGCTGTATCACGCTATACTGATAGAGAAGCTCAGCGTCGCATCTACTCGAAGGAGGCTGAGCCAAGTAGCTAGAGGAAAGATAGACGCTATTCATCCACTCAAGTTTGAGTACATAGCGTCACTCTACTACATACTCTATATTCAGGAGAGAGGAAGACCAACACCAAGAGCGTTACTAAAGTACACAGCAAAGCTCCTAGACTATGTCCTGGGTAAGAACAGGCTAGACGTAGATACGTACATAGAGTTTCTCAGAGACATAGCTAGTGAGCTCGAAGTTGCATCAAGAATCTCGGAGAATGTGAACAAGGTAAGCATGCTTCACGAAGATGATCGTACCAGGAGGATAAGACTGCTCCTCGAGCTATGCCCCATGCCGCTATCTGAGAGAGAGCTAACCTCTGAGCTTGGCAGAGACGCACTGAGCGTGATAAGAGGTCTCCTAGATGCGGGAGTAGTAGAGAAGGTAGCAGTAGTGAGGCTAGACCTCAGAAAGAGAGACCTTCTCCAAAAGATAAACGAGGTCAGATCACAGTACGGCTATCCTGACATACCCGTAGCAGAGGATCCTAGGAAGATAAGCATAGAGCTCGATAGCTACTTCACAAGGTTTGAGAATGAGCCTACCCTCTACGCTGTGCTTCCAGTAGAGGCTGCCGAGCAGCTAGGTCTAAGCTACGTGGTGGCATACAAGCCAAAGGATCGAGTAGTGCTCAAGCTCAACGAGTCGACGCCGGAGCTAAGGATCTTAGACCTCGTAAGGTACGCATATGCACTCACATCGAGACCACGCGAGCTTGCAAAGACATTAGCGAGAGCCATCCTGCGCGAAGTCAGATCTGAGGTACAGCTAGGAGAGAACATGTACGTGTTCTGTGGTGGGGGAGGCCTAGAAGTTAGGAAGTGTCTAGCATTTGTACATGTACGTCAGGACTCCGAGCTGGAAAGTGCTATTAGCAGAGTGAGTGACCTCGCTAGGAACGGCTACATTGAGAGCTCAAGTAATGTGATTCCCTTTGATGTTCTTGTAGTGGTAGTCTTCTCCCCTGACATGTCTATACCTAGCGAACACATAGCAAACATGGTTAGAGAGTGGAAAGTCCCTGGACTACCACTCAGCTCGCTACTAAAGATCATAGTCTTTGACTCTGGCAGGATACATGAGCTAAGACAGGTAGTTGCAGGTTACTTAATAGAGACGAGCGGGATAGTGCCTCCACAGAGGTTTGCTCACCTAGTCAAGACCTATAGATGCTTGCTTAGAGAAGTTGAGGCTTTTCTCAATGAGGCACGAAGAGTTATTCTCTCAGACCTCTGCCTGTCTATAAGAAAGGGAAGAGAGCCTAGGCAGCAAGTACTTAGGAAGATAGTGAGAGCATGGATAAACAGGGAGAAGCTGCTTGACCAGCCGGAGGTCTTCAGAGACAGAGACGGAACACCAACGCTGAGTAAGCCAGAAAGGCTGTTTCTGGAGTATCTAAGGTCGAGAGAGATCACCAGGCTCAGCCAGAGAGAAGCCGAACATCTAGTTAAGATTCTCTTTCCAACTCACCTATGGAGAGAGCTCAAGGAGAGAGACTTCATTGAGCTGTGCAGACTGAGAGGAATACTGCTACAGGCAGGAAATCACTATATAGTGTACAGTCCTGAGAGAGCGAGAGAGTACATAGTTAAGAGAGTTAAAGCACTCAAGGAAGAACACTCCAGACTGTGCATAGACGTAGAGATAAGGCTTCTAGACAACGTCAAAGTCAAGGTCTGCGAGCAGCTAAGCGAGGACTTGACGTTACTCAAGAACTTGGAGAGAAAAATTACGGAGCTTGTAGATCTCAGGTATGATGAGGAGAGTCTGAGAATAGTGTCTGCGCTTCTCCAGGACATAGAGGAGCTAGAGAACAGGATAAACCTGCAGACAAGAAGATTAGCAGAGTACAAGCATAAGATAGGGCTGATAACAGAGAGCATAAAGCAGATCTTAGAGCAGATCGAGCAGAGACTGAG
Organism: Thermoproteales archaeon; assembly: GCA_027036495.1. Lineage (GTDB taxonomy): Archaea > Thermoproteota > Thermoprotei > Thermoproteales > Thermocladiaceae > JAADER01. The sequence goes on along the minus strand of JALWFJ010000029.1, from coordinate 8,756 downwards.
AGAGCTAGATGAAGTCAGTCTTAGAAATCTCTCAAACCTCTTCAAGAGCGACATCACTAGAGGACTAGAGACCCTCAAGGAGCTTACATCAACTTGCGACTCTCTGACAATAACTCAACTATATGATGTTCTGTCAAAGGTAGCGGACTCACTTAACTCTAAGCTGATGCTCGTAGATAGAGCACTTAGCATGGCTACAGAGATGTTAGGTCTTGAGAGTAAGTGCTCAAGACATACAGATACGAGGTTTGCTAAGGCAGTGCTTGAGGATCTAGACTTGGTGGCTCGTTTCTCTCACGATGTTGACACTGTTCTTAGCTTGATGGAGAGAGTAAAAGCTATGCTTACAGGAACAGTTAGTGACTATCTAGCTAGGATCGCCGAAGAGGAGAGCAAAATGAGATCGTTTGTAGAGTGGATATGTAAGTCAAAGAGGGTTAGCATGTATGCAGACATTTGTAAGTCAGGTATCGACAGTGAAGGTAGGCTTAGAGAGGTCTTCGCTAAGCTTATCAAGACTGCTAGCAGAGAACTAGGACTAAGTGAAGATGCTCTTGTGAAGCTTGCATTAATGAGGAGCAGAGAGATAACGCCGGAGCTATTTGCAAGAGAGCTTAATGTTGATGTTAGTAAGGCATTTGCAATACTTGATAAGTTATGTGATCTAGGTTTAGCAAGGAAGGTCTACATTCTGGAGTGACTATGAGCAGCAACATCGTGCTTGTGGTTAGAGACCCTATCCTTAGGGTCTCTCTCAGAAAACTCTACACAGTTGTGGCAGATATTGAGGAGGTTCCTAAGGATAACATGGTGGTGCTTGTTGATCTAGAGAGAGCATCAGTAACTAAGCTGCATAAGGGTATCGTAGTTATAGCTCCCAAGGTGAGTGACATCAAGGTAGAGCCAAGGTTATCTGAGCTCAAGATAGATGATCAAGCGCTGAGAAGCATATTAGTCACGGGCAGCATTGTTGAGGGGAGACCAGTGCTGGAATGCAATGGCGTTGATGTGTGTTGTGAAATCAACAATGTGATTGTGTGTAGCTGCAAGGTGCTGCTGCCCTACTTGTTGTCTCATAGAGACCTAGTCCTCAGAGAGCTCAAGCTCGTTCAGTCACATCTTTTCTCTAGAAGATGTAAGGTTGATCTTGAGAGAGCTGTGAGAGAGCTCAGGAAGATCATAATAGGAGAAAGAAGAAAACACAAGATCTCTCGAACACTGGCTCTTCTGACAGAGCTCTCACTTGGCAAGAGAGAGGTGCTAGATAAGCTTCCAACGCATGTGCTAGACATACTCAGTGATGTCAAGATAGTTGATATCTCGTCGAGAAGAGTCAATGTTGATGCTCTACGTCTTCTCTTAAGGAGACTAGAGAAGCAGATCTATGTGCAGTAGCGTGACATGACTAGAGAAGTTAAGGAGCTATTCTCGCAAGTCTATAAGGCACTTGAGTTAGGCCAGAGAGAGAGCTGCGAGAATGTACGTGCTCAGTCCTCTACACGCGAAGTGCAGATCCTCTCACTATCCTCGTACAGCAGCAAGTGTAACATTGTTGCTGTTGATGCAGGTCTTGGACGTATTCAGGTCGGTAATACCTTACTTGATGTCGTCCAGGTTGTCGCTATTGGCACGAAGATCAGCACAGGTAAGTTCTTCATTAGAAGTGCTAGAAGTAGTGAGGACATAAACGAGCTAATAGGATACGTGAGAACATGCGAGCTACGTACAGCACTGACATTGAACATATCTAGGTACATAGTTCTCCTCGACGGAGCTCTTGAGAAGTGTGCTCAAGATCCCAGAGTCTTGGCTAGTCTAAGTCTACTCGTCGAGAAAGACAACGTTGTGGTTGCGTTATCTAAGCAACATCCTCCCAAGGCAGTGCTCTCAAGAGAGAGCTCTGATAAGATCTCTCTCAAGGTGCTTGACAGATTTGGGCTTGGAAGAGTGAGAGGACTTAGAGTGGTTGTAAGCTCTGGAGCCATTCAGGGAACGCCTATGGAGATATATGTAAGGAGAGATGACTCCGACACGATAATGCACGTAGTCGCCACAGTGTTTAAGCTGTGTCTGAACAGCGTTGCGCCAGGGTATCCACTTCCTCTTGTAATAGCAGACTACATGTCTAGACTAAGCGCAAGAGAGCTTACGTCCATAAGGAGCATAGTTGAGAGGCTTGGTTCAGCCACCCTGGAGATAAGCCTACATGTGAGACCTCTCAGGATCGTGTAGCAACCTATTTAAGCACAGTTTAAGGCCTCAACTCAGCCGGTGGATGATTAGAAGTGTCGCTACTGAGCGTTGATGACTTGAACCCGGTATGACACCGGGCTAAGAGCTTATCGAGTGCCCACACTATGCAGCTGCCTAGATCCTGAAATCCGTTCTCTAGACATACCTCGCGAAGCATAACGTACTCATGCTCTTCTAGAGCTACTAGCAGAGTCATCATTGAGAGAGTAACCTGTATAGCACATAAGAGTGGTATGTGTGAGTACGTAGACCTAGGATCTGAGGCATCTTAGAGTAATACAGTCCTGACCTCCGTAAAGAAGGTAAGTTAATTAGAGGTATCTTGTCTAGGTCTCGCCAAGGTCTCATGGAGAAGAGAATAATCTTGAGGACGGTAGATCTGGTGAAGAGGTTTGGAGGCATTGTTGCGGTGAATAGAGTGTCGATAAAGGTCCCTGAGAAAGGTATTGTCCTGATAATTGGACCAAATGGGAGCGGCAAATCTACTCTGGTTAACGTCATAACGGGGGTGTATAAGGCAGATGAGGGGAAAGTCTACTTCCTCAATAAGGACATAACGAACAAGCCTCCCCACGAGATCTACAAGCTCGGAATAGTTAGGACATTCCAGATACCACAGCCACTGAAGAAGCTGACCGTGCTTGAGAACTTGCTGATAGCAGATGCGGATCATCCAGGCGAGAACCCCATCAAGGCTATGTTTCAGAGAGCATGGGTTAAGAAGGAGCAGGAGCTTGTTGAGCGTGCGTTCAAGATTCTCAAGTTCTTGAAGCTTGACCACCTGTGGGACGTTGAGGCCTACAAGCTCAGTGGTGGCCAGCTCAAGCTACTGGAGGTTGGCAGAGCACTGATGGCTAAGGCGAAGCTCATAGTGATGGACGAGCCTATAGCTGGAGTTAACCCAGCACTTGCACACGAGATATTTCAGAGACTCTGCGAGATACGTGAAGCCTTTGGAGTATCCTTTCTACTCATAGAGCATAGACTCGACATCGCGTTAAGATATGTTGACTACGTATATGCAATGGCTCAGGGAAGAGTGATAGCCGAAGGAAAACCTGACGAGGTAGTGAACAACCCTGCAGTGATTGAGGCCTACATTGGAGGATAAGAACGTCCATTAAACGAGAACGCATTTTAAGGACTGAATCTATCAGAGAGGAGAGATATGTTAAAGACGGAGAGCCTCAATGCTGGCTATGGTAAGCTACACATACTGTATGACATAGACTTTGAGGCTCCCAAGAGAGAGATAACAGTGGTTGTTGGACCTAATGGTAGCGGCAAGTCAACTCTGCTCAAGGCTCTCTTCGGACTGGCAACAATATACTCTGGAAGGGTAGTCCTAGAAGACAAGGACATAACAAAGTTGCCTCCACACAAGAGAGCTAGACTCGGCATAGCATATGTTCCCCAGATGGACAACGTGTTCGCCTCTCTGACGGTCGAGGAGAACCTCAAGATGGCTGGATACCTCTTAGACCCAAAGGAGCTCAAGGACAGGATAGACCTTGTGCTGGACATCTTTCCAAACCTCAGAAAGTACCTCAAGCGCAAAGCTGGCACGCTAAGCGGCGGCGAGAGACAGATGCTCGCGATAGCTATGTGTCTAATTAGAGACGCTAGACTACTTCTCCTAGACGAGCCTACTGCACAGCTAGCACCAAAAATAGCAACTTACATACTTGAGAAGATAGCAGAGCTAAGAGATAGGCTCGGGATAACCATAGTGCTAGTTGAGCAGAACGCGAGAAAGGCCCTAGAGATTGGAGATAGGGCATACCTGCTTGTCAGTGGTAGGGTAGTATTCAGAGGAAAAGCGTCAGAGCTTCTTGAGCATAAAGAGCTAGGTAAGCTATATCTAGGACTAACATAGGTTACACCGTGGATGATGACGCTTCACCACACAGACAGGTGATGACTCCTTTAAGTGCTGACACAGACATCTTGTCGAGGTCCAGACAGACCATGAGCGAGCAAACCGTAGTAAGGACGCGCCAGATAGGAGACAATGCAAGACTTGAGGTAAGAGTAGACCCAGACCTGAACATGGTGCTCTTGCTCATAGACATCCCAGAATTATCGAGGGAGCATCTCGAGAAGATAAGAGACCAGATAAGAACCTGCTACGGAGACGACTTCAACATAGTTGAGATTGACTCTAGACCTGTCCTAACCAAGATCCTACTAGCAGACTCGTCAGAGCTCACTCGGAACATGCTTGAGAGTCATCTAAAGAATATCGAGAACAAGCTATCTGAGTGTGGGGTCATTAAGCTAATTGAGGACCTATCAAGAAGCTCTGAGAGATCTAGACAGAGATCCAGCAAGAGCAGTAAGTCTAGGCCCTCTAGAACTAGATAGTCAGAGTAGTATTCGCCGAAAGCTTATATGCAGTAGTTCTAGACAGCTAGACGCAAGATGTGTGGTTACAGACTTGAAGTAGATGAAGAGACTAAGAGAGCTATACGCGACATATTGAGTGAGCTTGAGAACCCTGTGAGGCTCACGCTGTACAGAGGAAAGTTCTGCGAGTGGTCCGATGTAAACTGGTGCGACCTTGCTGATCAGCTGCTTAAGCTTCTGCAGGAGCTTGCTCCGGCTGGGAAGCTTGAGGTACAGGTAAGGAACTTGGAGGAGGACAAGAACCTTCAGTCTCTACTTGAGCCACACATCACAAGTAGAGTGAAGGTCCCGGTAATCTGTCTAGATAACTGTACCGTGATCTTCCTAGGGGCGCCTTTTGGCGAGGAAGTGAAGACGTTCCTTGACGCGGTACTTCTCGTGTCTAAGAGAAGGACAAACCTAAACTCCGAGGTCAAGAAGGAGCTAAAGGAGATAGTTAGTAAGCTTCCGCGCAAGCTGTACATAGTGACTCTGGTCACTCAGATGTGTCCATATTGTCCATACGCTGCAACGTTGTCGAACAGCTTTGCTGTGGAGTCTGAGGGTAAGATAGTCTCGATTGTGTATGATGCTTCCTTAGACCCAGAGCTTGCAGAGGAGTACGGCATAACAATGGTTCCAGCAATAATAATGGGACTAGAGGGGTTCAAGGGAAGATTAGAGTTCATAGGTGTACCAAGTGAGCAGGACCTTCTGGAGAGAATTAAGGAACATCTAAAGCTAGGGAGATAACATATCCTTATCGCTAGCATCCTCAGCGACTCCTCACCTAAACACTAAAGTTATCAGATATGCTGAGGCTTCTGTAGAGATGACGAGGTACAGAATAGTGGTCGTTACAGGAAATGTGAACAAGAAGAGAGAGATCGAGCTAATACTGTCTGACTTTGGTGAGAGTTTTGAGGTGCTGACTGAGCCTAGTCTGAGAAAGCTTGAGATTCAGGCTGACCAAGTTGAGGACATTGCTAGAGCCGCAATAGAGAACATTGCTAGGGTTGTTAAGCCCCGTTCATCAACGTACATAGTGGTTGAGGATGACGGACTCTATATTGAGGCACTAGGTGGATTTCCTGGACCATACTCAGAGTATGTATACAGGACAATCGGGCTAAGAGGCGTACTAAAGCTGCTGGAAGATGTAGATAACAGGAGAGCAGTCTTCAAATCTGCACTTGGCGTCTACACTCCTAGCGGAAAAATTGAGGTTGTGTGCGGTGAGGTTTCCGGCTACATAGCTAGAGAGCTGAGAGGCTCTGGAGGATTTGGGTATGATCCAATATTTGTGCCAGATGGCTATGACGTGACCTTTGCTGAGATGAGTCTAGAGGAGAAGTGTAGAGTCTCTCATAGAGCGAGGGCATTTAGAGAACTTGGTAAGCTTATTCTCTCTGGCTCCTTAGCTTAATCATATAGAGGGAGAGTGCGCCTATAGTTGCTGCACAGATCACTAATGATGCTATCGATACATATACTGAGAACATGTATACAAGACTCCTACTATGAGCTACGCCACAGATAACGCGTGAAGTCACTTCTACCTTGTGTGTAGGCTTAAACGTGTATATGATGTAGCTTCCTAGCTCATACGTGGCTACACTTCTCATTAATGGACAGTATATTTCTGTTCCTCTTCCAGTAATGAAGGTCAGGTTCTCTGTTAACTTCACGCTTGCCGAGCTAGGAAAATATATTATGTACTCTCTGTAGAGCATACCTGCACCAACTACGTTAATTTTTGACTGAGTCTCTATTGATATATCTATGATCCACATGTTATTGCCTATTTTCTTAGCATAACAGTAACGTTCCAAGTTCTTTGAAACTGGGGGTAAATCCACCGTGCAGTAACATATATTTTTCATACATCTGCAGTACTTTGTCTTAATCACTTTCCTGCTCAAGAAAGTGTTTCCTAGTCTTAGAGTTATATTTAGAGTTGATCCATGGTTAACACATCTTATGTCCTCTATCTTGACATTTTTACAGCCTAAATTAGCTATGCTTTTCATAATGTTGTGCAATACGCTCTCTACAGAGAACGCATATATGCAGTGTAGAGAGACAAGGAGTGTCAGTATAATGAGTGTCAATATTGCTCTAAGGGCTCTCATGTTATGGCTCAGGTATCTCAACGGTTGACGGTATTAGCTTTTCTCTCTTTAGCGCGTGGAGGAAGTTCACGATATGCAGCCTTATGAGTTTTGAACCACACTTGAAACAGTATGGCAGTCCATTAATTATAGCGTCAACGCGGGGAGAGCCACACACAGCGCACCTTCTCTTATCCATACTCTGTAGTCTAAGTCTCTCTCCCCTTAAGGTTACCTCTACGTGAAAAGCGAATATATTCGCTCACGGTCTACAGTAGTCCTGAGATATGTCATCCTTAATTGCTAATAGAGGTCATGTATGCGAGAGTGATCGTGAGGTTCTGTCAAGACTGCACCCTAGAGTGGTTGAGCTGCTTAGAGCTAGAGGCTTTATCAGGCTGACGCCAATACAGCGTCTTGCTATTCCTAGGGTTCTTGAGGGTAGGAATGTTCTTATTGTTGCTCCTACAGGAAGTGGGAAAACTGAGGCTGCAGTCCTCCCAGTACTGTCGAGGTTGTGCTGGCTCAGGGATCGCGGTCTACTTGAGCGTGGAATATATGTGCTCTATATAACCCCTCTCAGAGCACTGAACAGGGATCTTCTAGAGAGACTCAGATGGTGGTGCACTAATCTTGAGCTCAAGATTGACGTCAGGCATGGAGATACTGATGTCCGTGACAGAGTTAGGCAGAGTCGTGATCCTCCTCACATACTGATAACAACTCCTGAGATGCTTCAAGCAATACTGCTTGGAAGGAGACTTCGTGATCACCTTAAGAAGATAATGTACATAATTGTTGATGAAGTACATGAGCTTGTAGAAGACAAGAGAGGCGTACAGCTGACAATCGCGCTCGAGCGAGTAAAGGCTCTAGCTCAAGAGAAGCCAAGAATCATCGGTCTCTCCGCCACAGTTGGAGAGCCAGAGAAGGTTGCTGCCTTCCTGACTGGCGGTGATCAATGCGAGATTGTCCAGATATCGCACGTACGTGAGATGGTTATAGACGTAGTATATCCAGAGACGGAGGACATAGACCAAGAGATCGCTGCAAAGACGTTCACTACCCCCGAGATTGCTGCAAAGCTAAGATACATACGTAGGCTCATAGACGAGCAAGGTCCAGCCATAGTGTTTGTCAACACCAGATCCATGGCTGAGAACCTAGGTGCCCGATTCCACGCCTGGCTACCCAACTACCCAATAGCTGTACATCACAGCTCTCTCTCAAAGAGCACCAGAGAGAACATTGAGCGCATGCTTCGCGAGGGGAAGCTAAGAGCCGTCATAGCTACGTCAAGCCTCGAGCTTGGCATAGATATTGGACACATAAACATAGTCATACAGTACACAAGTCCACACCAAGTAACTAGACTCCTACAGCGTGTAGGACGTAGTGGTCACAGACTTGACAAGATTCCACGCGGAGTAATAATAGTACACGACGTATTTGATGCACTTGAAGCACTAGCAATAGTGAAGAAAGCTAGACAGGGCTACCTAGAGCCTGTAAAGATACCAGAGAAGCCCTATGATGTGCTATGTAACCAGATTGTTGCATGCATACTAGAGAGGCCAAGATGGAGCATAAAGGAGCTCTACGAGCTCTTCAGGAGAGCCTACCCATATAGGAACCTGACATCTGAGGAGTTTCTGCGAGTAGTCAGGTACATTAGCGAGGAGCTTTACCCCCCACTCATACACTATGATCCTGAAACAGAGACCATCGCTAGGCCACTCAGGAGAAGATCAAGACGCGAGACCTACAGCTACTTCTTCAACAATCTGTCAATGATTCCTGAAGAGAAACAGTACCCAGTAATAAACTACAAGACTGGAGAGATCATTGGCGTGCTAGATGAGGCCTTTGTCGCAGAGTATGCATCTCCCGGGACAAAATTCGTGTTTAGGGGAAAAGTATGGGTCATAGTTGACGTCAGGAAGGATAAGATCCTAGTCGAGGAGGCTCCCGACCCAATAGGAGCAATACCTGCATGGATTGGCGAGG
>JALWFJ010000028.1 GCA_027036495.1 Thermoproteales archaeon | reverse complement strand
GATGTCTTATTCTCTGAGTGTAGAACGTGTTGAGCAGTATCTGAGAACAGTATTCAGGAAGGACCTAAAGGTGCGTGATCTATCACTTCTTGGGGCTGGGTGGCATGCTGAGACTTGGAGAATAGTTGTTGAGATCTTTGGTGAGGGTGAGAAGAGGCTTGTGTTGAAGTTCCTGAAAGGGGAGAGAGGATTCGGACATGACTATCCTGCGGACAGGGCTCAGGTCTTGTTAATGGCACATAAGGACTTCAATAAGCTTCCAAAACACATACGGTCAGTAGATGTTGGGTATGTAGACTCTTTTGGGTGCCTACATAGTGTGGGTGACTATGAGGAATTCTTTTTGTTAATGGAGGAGGCTCAGGGAAGACCGTACGTGGAGGATCTTAGAGAGATTCTATCTCGAGGTTCCCTAACTGAGAGAGACCTATACAGACTAAACGTGCTGGTTGACTACATAGTTAACGTTCACGGTCTCAAGTTTAGCGGCAGTGATGAAGACATGAGGAGACTGTATTTTCGAAGGGTACGTGACCTTGTTGGCCATGGAGAGATGATTATGGGCGTAGTAGACTCAGCATATCCTCAAGATTTTCCATACATGGATAAGCTTAGAGAAGTTGAGTGTAGAGCTGTAGAGTGGAGATGGAGACTAAAGAGGTACTATCATAGGTTGTCTCAAGTTCACGGAGACTATCATCCTTTCAACATATGGTTCAAAGAGAACAATGAGCTAGTCGTCTTAGATAGGTCTAGAGGTGAGTGGGGAGAACCGGCAGACGATGTTACATGTATACTTACTAATTATCTGTGGTTTTCTCTCCTTAGTACAGGCAAGTTCACTGGTGTATTTGCGGACATGTTTAGAGACTTCCTCAAGAAGTATGTTGATAAGACAGGAGACGAGGAACTCCTCAGGGTGTGTCAACCCTGGTTTAGCTTTAGGGCTATAGTGATTGCAAGTCCCCTCTTTTATCCTGATAATCCAGAGGGTGTCAGAAGGAGCTTGCTTAACTTTGCAGTGAACATAATGGATGTAGATGTCTTCTCTGTAGACATAATTAATGATCTCTTAAGGGACTAGTACTCTCCCTTACAGAGCGAGAAGAGTCTATCGACATGCCTATTGAAGAGCTCCTCAAACTCCTTCCTCATGTAGAACGAGTAAGTGACTATATAGAGAGCATCTGTAACCGTGTCAAGCGTGTTTAACAAGTATTCTCTACAATGTAGTAGTAGTGCTCTTACTCTATCATCGTTAACAGAGTCTATTATCATGTTCCAGAGCTCATCAAAGTTCAAGTTCATGGACCAGGTAAGCAAGTCGAGAAATGCACTATGAAGGAAGAGCAAGTTCTGCAGTGAGTAGGTCACTATCTTCCGCGAGGGTATTAGAACCACGCCTTTCAGACCATAATTGTAGTTTAGGAGAAGTAGTGCCTTATCACCGCCTAGAGCATTAAGAAACATGTCCTGTCTTGACAGATAGAGTTCAATTGTAAGGTCACTTAGTAAGTCATCAAGTGCGGCATTAACTGGAAAGTACATTCGGAAAGTGTATGTATGTTCCTCATTTATGTACTGTCTACATATCTGATCTCGAGCAAGCTTGATGAGGTACTTCTCTTCTAACACTAAGCTTAACAGCAGATAGATATTAAATGGAGATTCTAGCATTTCAGGATCAAACTTCCTAAAAATCTCCATCACCATACTATCAATGTTTATTTGAAATAACTCTTTTCTCAGAATATAGTATAGTCTAGCATTTTCACGTAATTTCTTCAAGATCTTGACTTTATCTTCCTCCAAAAACTTGTTAATGCTATTGTTTATCTGTAGTAACAATGTTACTAAGCTGTCTTCATGGTTCATGTTCTTGAAGTTTAAATATAAGAGCTCCTTCTCTAGGCTTGGTAATAGTTGGCTTAACTCCTCAGATAACTCTTCAAGTGTTGTCTTAAACATTGTAGTATCTTTTCTATGTCTTAAATATAGCATGTAGAGGGGCACTGACACAAGATTATTAAACATGTAATAGAGTCTAAAACATGGCATTAAGTGTTTTAACATGGTTGATGTACTTGTTAATTGTAAATCTACCATTGATATCACCAGCTCAAGAAGTTCCGTTAATATTCTGTTTGTTACAAAGTCTAGGTAGAATATTAGGTCTCTTATTATTCTCTTTGTTAGAGTACTTGACTGCGATAGATATACTAGCTTTGAACTCTCTATGAAGTCTTGTGAAGGCTTAAGCAGCCTCTCTGCCGCAATCTGTGTTAGTATGAGATTGCAGGGAAGGGTCTTCACATACTCGTAAATTCCCTGAAAGGCTTCATCTCTCACTTCTTGTGAGAGCTCCTTGACTGTCCTTGCAAGGTCTACTATTGTGTAGGCTCCTCTGGATACGTATTTTGCCAGCTCATTGCATAGATACTCTACCTTAGAGTCTCGACCGAAGCTCTCGGTGTACTTCTTCAGGAAGCAGGTTCTGAGTCTAGGCCTCCTATGTTCACATAAGCCTCCAGTTATTGGACAGTACACTGCTCTATCTAGCTAATTGTGTAAGGTTATAATAGCTCTCTAAGAGCCTAGGTTATGTGTGATGAACGCGTTGGTAACTGAGCTCTGATGACCGATGGGCGAGCCTGATCTCTACCTAATAGCTAGGAGAAACGTTATGTACACTATTGATGTTACTAGATCGCAGAGAGGCATTATCACAGGTGAGGCAAAGTTTGCAGGGTTTATTCCTGTCTTGACAAGTGACAGTACTATCAGATATGTGACTGGTAGTAGCATGATCACAGCTATCTCACCAGGGAGAAGGACGTGTATGAAGAGTATGCTCAAGCTTGTTCTTAGGCCGGTAGTATATCCTAGCACTAGCCCTAGGAGCACAACGTTGAGGTAGGCAATGATGCTCTGAGAGAATGCTCTTGCGAATATACGTAGAAATGCCCTACCTGTATCTACCTCACCTAGGTGGATGTATGTGGTTAGCGATACTGCAGCGTTCACGCATACGCCACCGCAGGTCGCTAAGACTGGTGGCAGTAGTGCAAAGGTGAGGTAGCTTCTTGAGATCATCCTCTCAAAGTTCGAGAGCACAAGTGAACCTGTAACAAGCTCCAGTATGACTGACAAGAGAGCAGCAATAGTGGTCTCTAGCACGACTTTGCGCATTCTCCACATAGGAGTGAGCTCCCTCTCATATCTATGAGACGATCTCAGCAACACTAGTATGGTCGCTATGAATGCAGCAAGCGGAAGGGCTAGCAATCCTCCCTGATCTAGTATGCATGCTGCAATGAGACTCGGAACAGTTACGACGTCACCGACAACGGACTCAAGTGCTCCAGCAAGAACCTCTGGTCTCACTCCCTTAACGAAGCTGATAATCATTATGATTGTGGTTATAGGTATCACGAAGCTTGCTGCTATCATGCCAGCATCTACCAGGATACCAGTAATCTTCAGAATAGATCCATCTTTATGAAAGAAGATTGTGTACACTAGCGACACCAGCACACCTACAGCGATATTAGCAAGCAACACACATATGAGAGTCCCAGACAGCTCGTGTCTCAAGGAGGTCTGTCTGAGGGAAGGTCTAGGCTCTATTATGCCGAGATGAAGCTTCGTTATTAACCTAGCGCTGTACGTTATGTAGCTCGATCCTCTAAGGTTCATTATTGCTGGTAGTGCAAGTACGAGGAACTTATACCTATAGAAATAGTTTTTGAATAAGACTAAGAAGTATGATGATATTAAGTCTCCATAGCCACAGGCTAGGAGTGTAGATAAACCTGCTATATACTCCTTCAGCTGTATATTAAGAAACCTTCTTGTCACGGTAGATAACCTTTAATAGGGGCACAGACGACTTTAAAAATTCGTAGCTCTGAGTGAGAATGCTGACCGGTAGCTTAAGAAGTAAAAGTGTACCAAGATCTGCAGTAGAGGCCATAAGACTTATCAGGGACAAGATCAGCCTACTACTGGACCTGACGTTCTACCTTCTGCAATTTCCTGATCCTGAGCTTCGAGAGAGCCTCGAGGTCCTCTCCGGTGACATAAGGATGCACACTGACTGGCTGGTGATGCACGTAGTATCTGCAGTGATGCCACTCAGTGACGTAACGCTTGTGTTGCCATTCGTGGAGCTTGTCCATCAAGTCAGAAGAGTCGTCGATGCTTTACAGGACTTCATGAAGTTCGTAAGCACGAAGAACATACCTCTCTCGCTTCTGCTAGCTCTCGAGGAGTCTGAGGAGAAAGTGGGTATACTTGAGGTCAAGAAGGCCGTGACAATACATGACCTCATATCTAAGCTAGACATAGCAATAGACGTCATAGCTGCTAAGCACAGAGGTAACTGGATACTCGACCCTGACGAGAGACAGAGACTCGAGCCAGGCGACATAATAGTGTTCAGAACAAACAGAGATGCTGTACAGGTGCTTGAGCAGTCACCCCTGGTCAAGGTCAGGAAGATAAAGATAGCACCAGTGAGTCCAGTCGAGAAGACCAGGATAAGCGAGCTCGTATGCGACTTAGCTCACGTGAAGAACGTTAGCGAGATAGTGTTTGATCTTGCATGCCTCATAATACTCACCCAGGACAAGGATGCAATACAGGAGCTTAGAGAGATAGAGCAGTTCTTTGACACGAAGCACGTAGATATACAGAAGAGAGCAATAGAAATACTCAGATCCTCTACCGACACGCTGGTGATAATTAGGTTCGTATCTTGCCTAGAGGAGATAGTTGATGCCGCATTGGCGATAGCAGACATAGTGTACAAGTATCCAGACGCGCTACCGGTGCTACAGCGTGGAGTACTACAGAGCGATGAGGTG
>JALWFJ010000027.1 GCA_027036495.1 Thermoproteales archaeon | reverse complement strand
GTCACCACTGGTCATGGAGGAGTAACGACTTTTCATGCATCAAATCTACAGACTCTTAAGCTGAGACTGGAGAATATGCTGGATAGGTCAGTAGACATAGACCGTGAGATAGTAGTAATTAAGACTGATCAGACCTACGCCATAACGTGTACAAGTGATGGTACGAAGGTTAGGAGAAGTATACGCAGAGTCGTGGACATAGTTATACCTAGGTCACTCAAGATCTCACGAGATGACGTGAACATTAGAGCATCACTTCTCTCTAAGATTATGGGTCTGAGTGTCGAGCAGCAGCTCTCGGTACTCTATCAATTCTACAGAGAGCCTGACAAGGTGTTGGAGTCGCTCGTGTAGGTTCTTGGTGCGGGGGGTGGGATTTGAACCCACGCAGGCCTACGCCAGCGGATCTTAAGTCCGCCCCCTTTGACCAGGCTCGGGCACCCCCGCTTAAGCTGGCTTCAGTAAGCTTGCTACTTTTTTGACTTAAAAGAGTTTCTCTTCATTAGTGTCCTAGCTCGTAGTAGGATCTGACATCTTAAATTACCATGATTGCGTATTAGTAAACTCCTTGATGAAGTGCAAGGTTAGGATTCGCGGCATATATGCTACTGCCTTAACTAAGTTTCTACTAGATAGAGGCTATCTCGTAGTTCAGCCCTCTGACATTATTGTACAGAGATTTAAGATTGATAATCCAAGCTATGCTCCTCCTGATATCACAATTAAGGACTCTGAGAGAGTCAGAGGAGCGCTTACAATCATTGGCAAGGGTCATGCTCTTGACATGTTTCTTAGAGATCTTGCAGAGTTCTGCGACGAGTTTATATTGTGGAGATCTAAGATTCCTCTTCATACAGTAGTTAAGGCTGTAGTTAAGCGTGTTGAGTCGAATAGAGTCGTGTTTGACTTGGGCAACAACATTGAGGGGGTATTGCCTACGCTAAGCGCCCCGTTCTATAGGGTGGGTGACTCTGTTGCTGTGACGGTAGTGAGAACTGCTGTCTTTGATAATGAGGAGATTGTTGTTAGTACAGATATACGTGTTGATGGTGAGTATGCTTCTCTCATACCTGGTGGCAGAGTTGTGTTAAGCAAACATATAAGAGACCCTGAAAAGAGAACCGAGCTCTTGAGCTTAGGGCTTAGGTTCTTAGATAAGCTTGGTGGTCTTGGCATAAAGTGGAGGAGCTCCGCTCAGTATGCCGATGTAGTGACGCTGATTCAAGAGCTAGAGAGTCTTCTATCAAGGCTTGAACACATCAGGGAGAGAGTTAACAGAGCACAACCCTATGAGGTCATTCAAGAGGGACAGCACATAGCAGAGGTGATACCTGGAGGTAGGCTAAGGTCTCTACTGGACGACGTAAGGAATAGTGTCATACCAACAGTAAAGAATCATCACTCATTGAAGCTTTTCTCGCGTAAAGCCACGATCATAGACTATACGGAACATATATTGTCGTTTATTCCTGACCGCAGAGACGATATCAGTAATGCACTCATAGACTACATCTACGGCAAGCTAAACAGAGTTGTAATATACCACGTGAAGCCTGATGGATCAACACTCAGAATTGGGCCGGGACAGCTACTAGTTTGGAACAGAGGTGAGCTCTTCATTAAGAGGAGACTGAGACCTGGAGGCTTGCTTGATGGGTTAGATATCCCTAAGGAAGAAGGTGACTATGCTATTACTCATGTCAAGCTTGGCTCGACCTACATTGTCCATGCATACTTTAACAAGAACAAGGAGCTGAAAGGGGTTTATGTGAACATAAACACCGAGGTTGAGCCAGTGAGGGGAGGAGTCATGTATGTTGACCTATACGTAGATGTCGTCAAGAGAGGGGACAGCGAGGAGATTAGAGTCATAGACGAGGATCAACTTGAGCAGGCCACGCAGAGGGGTGTTATCAAGAAATCTCTCTATGATAAGGCAGTGAGTACTGTCAGGAGAGTTATAGAAAGTTTTGATGGTATTGTTCGACCTTGTCTCGATATTAACGAGGAGATGCTATCTGAATATGTGTGACAGAACATTCTTACATAGGTCTTTATCTACTTTGTTACATTTCCTTGTCTGAGATTCTTGTGACTGTAACTCTTAGGAGGAAGAGATAAATACCTCTTCTAACCGTAACGCTGAGAGTCATGTCTTTCAGAGTCATTGAGAAGAGAATTGATGAGATACTCGACATAATGAGAAGACCTGAACAGGTACGCAACATTGGTACCTTAGCACATGTCGATCATGGTAAGACAACAACTACAGACTGTCTGCTCATGGGTGCTGGCTTGCTCAGCCCCAAGGTTGCTGGAAAGGCGCTCGTTCTTGACTACTTTGAGGTAGAGCAGCTCAGAAACATAACCGTTAAGGCAGCAAACATAAGCCTCTACTTTGAGCATGAAGGTAAGCCTTACATAATTAACCTGATAGACACCCCAGGTCACATAGACTTCTGCGGTCACGTGACAAGATCTCTCAGAGTAATGGACGGCGCGATACTTGTCGTTGACGCAGTCGAGGGAGTGATGACTCAAACGGAGACTTACCTGAGACATGCACTTGAGGAGTGTGTGAGGCCTATACTATTCATAAATAAGGTTGATAGACTCATAAAGGAGCTCAGACTCGAGCCTCAAGAGATTCAGAAAAGAATACTTGACATAATTAAGGACGTTAACTCGCTGATTGAGCAGTATGCATACCCAGAGTTTAAGCACAAGTGGAAGATTGACCCAGCCAAGGGCCAGGTGATAATAGGGTCTGCTCTTCACAGGTGGGGAATAACGATCCCACTAGCACAGAAGGCTGGTCTTAAGTTTAGCAACATTGTCGACGCATACGAGAAGGGATATGTTGAGGAGCTTGCTCAGGAGTTCCCGCTCTATAAGGCAATACTATCCGCAGTAATTGAGCATATTCCTCCACCAAATGTTGCGCAGAAGTATAGAATACCGAAGCTGTGGAAAGGAGATCTAAACTCGGAGATCGGGAAGGCAATGCTGGAGTGCGATCCTAACGGTCCAACTGTGCTTCTAGTAAGCAAGATGACAAAAGATCCACATGCAGGTCTCGTTGCAACATGCAGAGTAGTAAGTGGAACAATAAGAGAAGGGGATGAGGTATACCTCGTAAGTGCAAAGACAACAAGAAGAGTACTACAGGTCTCAATTTACATGGGACCAACGAGGGTGAAAGTAACAGCAATACCTGCAGGAAACATTGCAGCACTACTTGGAGTTGATGAGGCTAGAGCTGGTGAGACCATGGTAGATGCAAAGTACAAGGATGTCATGGTTCCGTTCGAGAGGTTAAGATATGTAAGTGAACCCGTCGTGACTGTCGCAGTAGAGCCAAAGAATCCAAATGACCTGGCAAAGCTCGTTGAGGCTCTGAAGGAGCTCACAATAGAGGACCCAACGCTGCAAGTCAAGATCGATCAAGAAACAGGTCAAATACTCCTGAGCGGTGTCGGGATGCTACACCTAGAGATTGCTGCATGGCTACTGAAACAACGTACAAAGATTGAATTCACGATGTCTCAGCCGCTTGTGAGATTCAGAGAGACTTGCAGGACACAGTCACCTGTGTTTGAAGGGAAGTCACCAAATAAGCACAACAAATTCAAGATCTATGTCGAGCCACTTGATGAGAGAACAATAGAGCTAATACAAAAGGGAGAGATAACAGAGGATCAAGATCCAAGAGAGAGAGCAAAGATACTTCGAGAAGAAGCAGGATGGGACACTGATGAGGCAAGAAATGTCTGGTCAGTAGATGAGCAAAACTGCAATGTACTTGTAAACAAGACTGTTGGCGTGCAGCATCTTAAGGAAGTCAAAGATTACATAGTGCAGGGGTTCAAGTGGGCATGCAGCGCAGGGCCACTATGCCAGGAGCCAATAAGAGGAGTCAAGGTTGTACTCACAGATGCCGTAGTACATGAGGACCCAGCACACAGAGGACCAGCACAGATAATGCCTGCGGTGAAGAACGCCATATTTGCGGGACTGCTAGCAGGTAAACCAATATTGCTAGAGCCAATACTTCTCATTGATGCTAAGACCACGCCTGAGAATGTTGGTGCAATAATAGGCGTAATTACAAAGCATAGAGGAAGGATACTAGACATGATTCATGGGGAGAACATGGTAACAATAAGAGGAGAGATACCGGTGATAGAGTCATTCACGCTCAGCGATGAGCTGAGGAGCGCAGCAAGCGGCAAAGTATTCTGGAGCTTACAGTTCCACAGGTGGGCACCTGTGCCAGAGAGCATGTTCCTGGATCTCGTAATGAAGATTAGAGAGAAGAAGGGTCTACCTAAGGAGTTACCGAAGCCAGAGGACTACTGTCCACCCTACTAACAAGAGTTAGCTACATTCCTACCTCCTCTTCTCACTATACTCCTATAATATCTTTCATAAATGTTCCTACAATCTTCGTAATTTAATCTGTTAACTAATTGAAGAACTTTGTACTCTTGGATAATATGAGGAAAAGCAAACTCTTTATTTGGAATATATTCTTTTTTAGCGATGAATAGATTATATACAAAGCATCTAGCCGCAAGAAGTCTAATATAATTCCTACTGTAAGGTAAACCATGTATAAATACTTTGGAAAGAATGTATCCTGGATGTGGTAATGGTCTTAAGTTAAGCTCTCTTAGCAAGATCATCTTAAGATTAACACACCTAATATCTCTTCCCAGCATTTTTCTTAGAATCATAGGAAATGTTGTGTGTACAACTCCTGCCTCAATAACTATATCTCTCACATCTCTTCCATAAAGTCTAGATAATGAATCTTTGACGCATAATGCTCTTAGAGTATCCCTAATTATGACTCTATAAGCATCTGCTCTTGCATAATTTATTATACTGCTTACGACGATATCAAAATTTCCTGTTAGTAATGATTCATAGTATTCTATAAGTTTACCTGACACTAAATTCTCAACATTGTATACTATTTTCATTAGGAAATCGTTCTCAATTATATCGAGTAGTTGTCTTTTATCTATTCCCTGAGATATCAAGTTATATATCTCTATGAGTTTTCCTAGGTAAGGTTCACAGCCAATTACATGGATGCCTCTTAAGTGGAGTTCTCTCAGAATCTCTACTTGTTTCTCTATGTATAGTTGGAACTCGGTATATACTCTTGTTGCATATTCTTCAGGCGTCATTCTTCCTTCCAGCACTTTAATAAGCTCTGTTGTGTGTGGTTCTTCTAAAATTACTAAGTCGGATCTGCTAAACATGTCCTTAAGGTAGGTCAAGTATTCAGGTCTATGCTCGACAAAGACTACGGTGATGCTGGTCCTACCTTCTCCCTGATCAAACATTAATTAATCTGCAGATGAACAACTAATATTACTATGTGTGCCAACATAGAGTTCCTCCTTCTTACTGCAGATAGTTTTCTCTCTCGGTGTAAACTCCCAAAGATTTTAACAAGACCGCGTAGATATTTATCAATCGAGAATATTGACAAAAATTTGGTAGAAAGTATAAAATATATTGGTGTTATATGTCCTATAATTGTTGATAGAGACTACTACATAATTGATGGAATAAAGAGATATGTTGTAATAAGGTATCTAAAATCTAACAATGTCAGCATCAAAGAGCCAATTCCCGTTATACGACTCCTAGAAGAGAGCTTTGATGATAAGCCCATATCTATATTACATTTGACCTATATTATTAACAAGTTTAGAGCTCCTCCCTCTGATGAGGAGTTTAGTGAAGAATTGCTAACATATATGCAGGACATTGCATACAAGGTCTGGGAGGTGTTGAACAAGGATTATGAGAAAGCTGCAAGACATCTTGGATTCAGTGTAGATTTAGTAAAGAGACTAGTTGAGGATTATGTGAGATCCCTTACATCTAACGGGTAGCAATCTACCTTTTTGGTGCGGGGGGTGGGATTTGAACCCACGCAGGCCTACGCCAGCGGATCTTGAGTCCGCCCCCTTTGACCAGGCTCGGGCACCCCCGCTTCCGACTGAGAAAGTCTGGAGGACTATCTTATAAAGACTTCTCGTTTCAGTGCAGCTTAGGGTAAGGATGCTCAGTATAACTGTAGTTGTTGATAACGAGTCTAACCCTAGCAGGAAGGATCTAATCTCTGGGTGGGGGTTGTCCCTGTATGTTCAGTATAACGACGACCATCTTCTATTTGATCTTGGCCATGACGAGTATGTTTTTCTTAACAATCTAAGACTGCTTGGTCTTGACCTAGGTAGTGTGAGGCATGTCATTATATCGCATGAGCATGGTGACCACACTGGTGGTCTAGGTGCGATAGTTGAGCTGGGTAAGAGAGTGACTCTGTATCTTCCTAGCCCCTCCTTTCTTGAGTCTAGGCTTAGCGAGCTTGTCAACGTGCGTGTTGTGAAGGACGTTGAGAATATACTAAATGATGTCTATGTTGTGTCTTTTCATAATGGAGTAATACCTGAGCAGGTTCTTGTATTTAACAAGTCATTTGGTTTAGTAGTTCTAGTTGGATGCTCTCATCCAGGAGTATTCAAGATAATCAATACTTGTGCTGGCTTATTCAAGAAGGATGTTCATGTCTTAATTGGTGGTCTTCATCTATTTCGACTTAACAGAAGGGATCTTAGACTAGTTGTAGATAGAATATGTAGGTCGTCTACTGTGAGATTTGTCTGTCCTCTTCACTGTAGCGGAGAGGAAATTAAGCATGAGCTTGAGAGAGCTTGCCCTGAGAAGCTGATCTATGGCAGAGTTGGAAGTGTAGTGAGGATTGACGACTTAGGCAACATATCGGTCGAGTAGATACCTTTTTAAGAGATATAGTCCTACACGGGATTGCGGGACCCATATGGAATAAAGAGTGGAATATACAAGATATCATCGCTGAACGAGCTAAAGATACTCATATCAACGCTGAAGAAATACAGAGGATATGCCACGACGCTGATCAGTCTCTACATCAACAGCAACAGGCCTCTATCAGATGTTGTTAACATGCTTCGACAGGAGTGGGCTGTTGCAGGCAACATAAAGGACAAGACTACTAGAACGCAGGTGCAGAGTGCCTTAGAGAGGATAATCAACCAGCTTAAGGGCATACCTAAGGCTCCAGAGAACGGACTTGCAGTATTTGCGGGCTTCCACATGAAGGCTCCTGGATCGTTTGAGTGGGTAATGTACATGATCATCCCGCCAAGACCGATAAGCACATTCAAGTACATATGCGACCAGTATTTCCATACTGAGATACTTGAGCAGATGATATCTTCAGGAACTACGTACGGGATAATAGTGATAGAGAGAGGAGAGGCAGTCATAGCACTACTAAGAGGAAACTACTGGGAGATAGCAAAGACCGTAGAGTTTTACGTTCCAGGTAAACACCATGCAGGTGGACAGTCAGCTATGAGATTCAAGCGACAGATTGAGCATCTAGCAGATGTATTTTACAAGATGGTCGCAGAGGAGGCAAACAAGATCCTACTTAAGGAGCCTGACCTCAGAGGAATAATAGTTGCTGGTCCAGGACCAACAAAGGAAGACTTCGTCAAGGCAGGATACCTGGACTACAGACTCAAACAGAAGATAATTGCGGTAGTTGATGCATGTTGCGCAAACGAGTATGGAGTCATAGAGGCAATAAAGAGAGCTTGGAAGCACATAAAGGACAACGAGTATGTGCATGCAAAGAAACTCATGGAGACTATAATGTACTACGCCATAAAGAAGCCTGACCTCATAGTGTATGGTCGAGAGAAAGTTAGGGAGGCTATCGAGAGCGGCATAGCAAGTAGAGTTGTAGTTAGCGAGGACATAGGCGAGAACGAGATAATGGAGCTTCTATATGAGTGTGAGAAGAGGAACATAAAAATTGATATAGTGCCAAAGACCGTCGAAGAGAGCAAAACTCTAACCGCAACCTTTGGAGGGTATGTAGCACTTCTAAGAGCACCATCTTACCTGTTGGAACAGGAGATAGAGACCCTAGAAGAGTAATCTCAGTACCATCAAAAACACAATCTGTCTAACAACACACAGGAAAGATAAGATAACTAAGACTATTAAGAGAGCCCTAACAGATATGTTAACACTTTGTTCAACGTGACTTAGATCTGGCAACACCCACGAGGGATCACCAATAGTGTAATCCTCGCATTTCTCTAACCTAACTCCTAGACATGACGATACTGCAGTGAACACTCTAAGCGCATTTACCCCAATACTCCCCTTAATTATGGATTTCTCAGATTTTCTACCTCTACTACTAGGACAAACTAGCCGTAGTGTGAAAGAGAGAATTCTTGAAGGCACACTGTTCATGAGAGAATCAACCTTAGCAGAGAAGTACCCTATCTTATCAAAGGGTGCGTATCTGTAGCCAACAAGCGAGTCCATGGTATTAGCAAGTCTCTGAGTATATGCACCTACAAGATCAAATAAGGAATACCAGAATAATGGCGAAATGACCCCATCAAGAATAGATTCAAAGTAGGTCTCAATTAAAGCAGACAAAATAAGACCCTCACTATGTAATGAAAATACATCTCTTCTAACAATCTCCTGTAACAGAGCCCTAGCTCTACCTTTATCATTACTTCTAAACATGTTAATAATATTATCAACATACCATCTTAGGAGCCTGTATGAAAACGTAAACTTTAATAAACTAGAACACACAACTACATATGTCAAAATTAGGATTAAGCTCCCGTGAAAGTATTTACTTAATGGCTTTAAAAGGGTATAAGTAACGTAGATTGGTATAACCGAATATACTAAAACTAGAGGTACTACTGTCAGAAACCACAGCAACACACCATGACTAATCTTATTCTTTAACTTGAAAACTTTCATAATTTTTGAACCTAACAACCAACAAACCCTGACTGGGTGTATTGGACAGACTCTATCTCTTCTCTCTCCATCTAGGAGATCAATTAACAAACTTAATGTTAATACGAGAGAAGGAACCACTAAAATTAATGGCTTCATATCAGGTTTTGATTAACTTGACTCTTCAGTAAAGCTAGATAGTAAGTCTATTAAAATATTATTCTTTTCTCTATCTAGTATAGACACTCTAAACAAGTTGTGACCTGTAGTTAATGAACATACTTTCTTTATGATAATACCATGTTTATAGAGATACTCGTCTAGGCTTATCCTGGTTCTAACTATAAAGAAGTGTACATCACTATCATAAACATTAATGCCAGCTCTGCTTAATTGCTCAATAACTCTAGGCTTCTCTACCTTTATGTAAGATTGAACCTTATGTATGTAATTAAGCATATAATACTTGTACTCCTTGAATAGTTTACAGATGATATACTCACATATAGACGATATGGGCCAAGATGGAATTTTTACTTTCCTGCTTGATCTTATCCTCTGTGCTGCTAAGATCCCGAGTCTAATCCCAGGTGTTGCTAGAATCTTAGTATATGATTTTACTATATATACATTGTCTAGCTCTAACAGTTTGCTCAAGTATTTCTCTCTATCACCTACAAAATCTACAAATGAAATATCTATTATAAACTTTATGTTATAGTCCATAAATGTATGAAGAAGATCCATAAGCTTGTTTAAACATAAGTATGTTCCAGTCGGGTTATTAGGATTTACTATAACAGTTAAAACTTTACTGTCTAGTCTTTTAAGATGTTCAAGTGTGTTCTCTAGTCTCTGTATGTTGAGGAGAATCTTGTTATTCTCTATTATTGATTTTATGAACATTCTATTTCTGCCTTCGCTGTACCTGTAGTAGTCCGTATATGTTAAATCTTGTAATACTATGGTATCGCTCTCTCTTTCTATCTCCTCAAATATTATATGTATCGCAAAGCTAGCTCCAGGAACTACTACTATGTCTTCTTCGTTAGCGTCCTCAAACTCTGCTATGGCTTCTATCAGGTTCTTCTCAGAGGGAAAGTACATGTACGTTCTGAGATTTAGTGCTTCCTCAATAAGATGATGTATTAGTGGGGGAGGACCTAGGGGGTTAAGGTTAGATGAGAAGTCTATTCTCCCTCTTTCTCTAAAGGATCTTCCTCCATGTGATACATTAATTACCGCTATGTCCTCAAGTTCTGTCGGCATAGCCGTAGGAGAAACATTTAATAGCAACTTATTTCCTTAATGTCCCGCGATAGGTAATGGGTAAGGTAACAATATCGATAATAAAGGCAGACATTGGTGGTATACCGGGCCACTCTTGGGTACATCCTAAGACTCTTGAGTTCGCCTCAGAGCGACTTGCTGATGCTCAGAAGAAGGGTCTGATAATAGACTACTATGTCTTCTCCTGTGGAGATGACATGTCGCTCCTCATGACCCACACCAAGGGTGAGAACAGCCCAGATATACATGGTCTTGCCTGGGATATTTTCAAGGAGGCTACAGAGAACATATCAAAGAAGCTTAAGCTCTATGGGGCTGGGCAGGATTTATTGAAGGATACGTTCAGCGGGAACGTAAGAGGAATGGGTCCACAGGTAGCAGAGATGGAGATCGAGGAGAGACCAAGTGAGCCTATTATAGTCATTGCCGCAGACAAGACAGAACCTGGCGCATTTAACCTCCCATTATTCAGGATGTTTGCCGATCCGTTCACAACCTCTGGCCTAGTTATTGACCCAGAGATGCATGAGGGCTTCAAGTTTGAGATACTTGACGTATATGAGGGAAGAGTATACCTTCTTGACGTTCCAGAGCGAATGTATGACGTGTTCGCGCTCATAGGGACACCCGGCAGATACATTGTGAGGAGAGTTTACAGGAAGAAAGATCTCCTACAGGCATCCGTAATAAGCGTTGAGAGACTCAACCTGATAGCAGGAAAGTACGTGGGAAAGGATGACCCAGTAGGTATAATAAGAGCACAGCATGGACTACCAGCAGTCGGAGAGATTCTTGAAGCATTTGCGTATCCCCACCTGGTTGCTGGATGGATGAGGGGAAGCCACACTGGTCCACTGATGCCATGCAAGATGGAGAAGGTAATTCCAGAGAAGAAGATAGCAATAGGACCTAAGGCAACACGATTTGATGGACCACCAAGAGTAGTGGCACTTGGATTTGTGTTACATGATGGAGTCCTCGAGGGACCTGTAGACCTGTTTGACGATCCGGCATTCGACTACTCAAGGCTAATTGCAGAGTTCGTGACAGACTATATTAGGAGGATGGGGCCAATGATGCCTCACAGATTGCCGCCAGAGGAGATGGAGTATACAACACTGCCAAAGGTGCTTGCAAGCCTAAAATTCATACCACAGGAAGAGTACGAGAAAGATAGATGGAAATATCTGAGAGGAGAAGCCTAATAACACGATCCACTGCTCAAGCAGTTGGGCTTAACTAAGTTACTTACCAACTCTCTTTTGTTTTCCTAAGTTCTCTACTAATCTCCTTAGAGACAGCCGAAGAGGGTCAGAGTCCACCTTTATAATCATCCAATCATAGATCCCGGTCTCATCACACCCTGAAAATTCTGGTTGAGTAGACAAGATCCTCAACACATATATTTACTTCTCCCACAGGATAGACACCGATAACATGAGGATATACCACTTCTTTACCGTTCGTATATGTGACTATCACTGCTGGATTGTTAATTACTATCTTACCAGATATTTTATCAAACAAAATTCTTGTCTTAATCTTAAGATTTCTGCAAATGTTTTTAATCCTTTTATATAATAAATATGAGTCATTATAAGATAGTTCATGTGTATTAACATGTCTTATGTAGTCTGTTAAGTCTTTTAGATTTTTCTTAAGTGTTTTTAGAATATTATTTTCACAGTATTTATCTTCTATTATTGTTATTTCTTTTATTCTTCTATTCAGGAAGTTTATGCCTATGCTAAAGGATACGTCTATTATTATGTTATCAATTTCATTATTTACTTTATGCACTATATCGGCTAGGTATTCTTTTTGAAGGGAACATATACATGCTAGGATTGCTGTGGCACCTTTTCTAGCATCAGCATAATCTATGTGTGCAAGTCTCGCTATCTCATCAAGTAGTATGTGTACAACTGCAACTTTTGCCCCATCTTTTCCAAACTTTCTCTCAATATACTCAATAACGGTACAATAATCAAAAAATCTCCAACTATCATGCGTTCTCATTACTGTTTGTGCCAGTTTTGTCTGTACTTCTGGGTCTAGCTGCATGTAATATATGAGGCCAAAGTTGTATCGTTCAATGCTTATTCCTAGCTTCTCTCTATAATAGTCTAACAGTTCCTCTATCTCGTCTGTAGTGAAGTTCTGGACAGTTTCCCTGCATTTACTTATGCACTCTCTGAGTATATTCACGTCTATATCTTTGGCAAAGTCGTCTAGGAACTTGTCAACATCTGGTCTTGCTGTTCCTGTTATTCTCTTGCTCCACTTTATGTGTACTCGGTGAGATGGCATTTTCTTAACATAGTTTATGCTAATTGGCTTGTATCTTAATTCTTTAGATGAGTATGTCCCTGGACAAGATGGATCTAGTCAAGGTCTCTGCCGTGTTTTTAAACGATCACGCTGTCTTGATAGAGAACTACTGTGAGCTTACTGAGGAAGTCATTAATCGTAGAGTCAAGGACTCTTCGGGTCGTATCTTTGGTATAGCCTTTATCTCTCTTAGCAACGTTATGCGAAGAATGTGCTATCTTGGTGTAGAGTCGCTCTGTCTACTGTTCAGCGTGGTGGAGCTAGGTTGTAGACTTCATTTTTACGTGTCATTTAGCAGGCTTGGAGAAGACATTGCTGTTGATCCTTGGCCTGTAGCATACCTCGACTCTTCCTCGTGCGGCGGTCTTAGAGAGTGTGTAAGAGCATCACTTTCTCTCAAGCCAGATAGGGCTATCATATTTACGGATCTCATAGGTCCCCTGGTGCTTGTCTTTCACTGATCATCGCTGCTATCACCGCTTGTCCTAATGCTATACCGCCGTCATTTGGTGGAACCTTCTTTGGAAGAAGCACCTTGATGCTTGTGTCCTTGAGCTCCTCAATTATTCCCTGCACTATAAACTCATTAACTGATGCTCCTCCTGATAAGACTACCTTGCTATGTGCTCTCGATCTTACCATTTTTATACATCTTCCAATTGCTAATCCGATACTATATAGTATAGATTTTGCTAGAAGTGCCTTGTCAAGTCTGTCTATGTTGTTTACTATGTACTCAAATATCTCTGTAGTCCTTATTATGTACTTATCTCCCTCACTCTCTACACGTAGATCCAGTACTACTGGATCCCTTCTACATTTATGAGCAGTCTCCTCAAGCTTTATTGCAGGTTCGCCCTCATACGTCCTTCTAAGACATATACCCAGTAATGCCGACACTGCATCTAGTAGTCTTCCCATGCTTGACGTAAGTATGGTTGGTTTCCTACATAGGTTCAGTGTTACTCTTAGCTCATCTTCACCATGCTTAAGCCCCCTCTTCAGTAGGCCTAGTGATGACAAGATTCTCCTTATTTCCTCTTCATCATAGATCTTGTACAGGTGTGCTATAGCCATTCTCAGAGGATACTCTACTGCCAGATCTCCTCCAGGCATAGGTACATACTCAAGATGAGCGACTCTTCGATAACCTAGGTACGTACAAGTCATTATCTCTCCTCCCCATATCTGTCCATCCTCTCCATATCCAGCCCCATCGATTGCAACTCCGATGACCTCTTCTCCTGGCTGGATACCGCGGTCAGCCATTGCTGATGCTATGTGTGCCCAATGATGCTGAACTCGTAGTAGCTTGCCGCGATGCTTCTCGGCAAGAATTTCGGCTAAGTTTGTAGTTGTGTATCTTGGATGTAGATCACAGACAAAGACAGCATTTGTCAAGTTAGCTCTATACATCCTTGCTATGACGTCGAGATAGTGCTCCAGGTCTAGCAATGTGTCAAAGTCATCACAGTCACCTATGTACTGCGTTAGCACTACCTTGTCTTCAAACATTATTGCACCAGTATTCTGCAACAATGCACCAAGACACACTATAGTCCCCTCCGTTCGTAGAGGAACCTTTATCCAGTACGGAGCATAACCTCTCCCTCTTCTCAGGAGCACAGGTTCTCCAACTGTGAACCGAATCACACTATCGTCAACTCTGTTAACTATCTCTCTATTGTGTACTAGAAAGAAGTCTACGATATCTCTCAATTCTCTTAGAGCCTGGTCATTCTTTATACACATGGGTTTTCCATGAACGTTCCCACTCGTCATTATGGCAAACCTGTCCTTGGTCTCAGACAGAAGCAAGTAATGCAGGGCAGTGTACGGTAGAAAGACCCCAAGATGAGCTAGACCCGGAGCTACGTATCGAGACACTGGTGAGTCTTCACGAAGTGGAAGAAGGAGAATAGGTCTCTGAGGAGATCTAAGGATCTCCACAGCCTTCTCATCTAGCTCGACTAGTTTCGAAGCAGTATCTACATCTAGAGTCATGACAGCAAACGGCTTCTCGGGTCTTCGCTTTCTTTTCCGTAGCTTAAGTACAACATCGTCATTAGATGCAAGACAAGCAATGTGAAATCCTCCCACCCCCTTTATAGCAACTATATGTCCCTCATCTATTAGTCGTGCTGCTTCTCTGAGAGGATCTTTACAGTTGACAGGCTCTCCATCGCGTGTCAAGAGCATAACTCGAGGACCACACATTGCACAGGATATACCTTGAGCGTGAAAGCGTCGGACATTGCTTGGATCCATGTACTCTTTTAAACACTCACTACATAGAGGAAAGTTCCTCATTGCTGTTCTGTCTCTGTCCCATGGAGAGTCATACATCATAGAGAATCTGGGACCACAGAAGACGCAGGAGTTGAACGGATATCGATATCTTCTCTTGTTCGTAGAATCTAGGACTTCTCTTAGACACTCATCGCATATCGCAAAGTCTGGAGGTATAACAGAGCGCACTAGTGAGCTACTAGAGCTCGGAAGTATTGTGAAGTCTCTCACTCCTCTCGGGCGGGCTTTCTCAACCAGGATACGCTCTATCAGCACCGCAGCAGGCTTCTCCCTCCAGAATAGCTTGAAGAACCTCTCAATAGACTCCCTGGTACCCTCCAAATATATCTCTACCTCTGCTCCTCCCATGTTCCTGACATAGCCAGCTACGCCAGCTCTCTTCGCTATCCTGTACACCAGAGGTCTAAAACCCAACTCCCTGGACTAGACCTGACATTATCACTCTTAGCGCAAGCATTTCACACACATCTTCTCAAGTCTCGGGCCCAAATTTATCCATTTATCTGTGCTCTTCTAGTTCTTGAAGTTGGTAATATTAACCCACTCAGTGATAAGTTGACCGAGGTGGGAACACATGAGCAGTGCATATATCCATGCACATAGCGAGCTATCAACAAAGTTTGTTG
The DNA here is from genome assembly GCA_027036495.1 of Thermoproteales archaeon. GTDB lineage: Archaea > Thermoproteota > Thermoprotei > Thermoproteales > Thermocladiaceae > JAADER01. The sequence goes on along the minus strand of JALWFJ010000027.1, from coordinate 34,904 downwards.
AGCTGCTCAAGCTGCTAGCAAAAGATGACGTGTACGTGAAGATACTGCTAGCATTAGCCCGATGCAGACATGGCTGCCTCTCACTGAGAGGACTAGCAAGAGAGGTGAACATGGCTCCAAAGAACGTGAAGAAGTATGTGTTGAGATTAGCAGAGCTTGGAATAGTGAAGATAGAACAGATACACGAAAAGATGTTGCTGATAAGGTTAAGCGATGAGTACAGGTGGCTTAGAGACATTGTAGAGGAGACAGAGCATAGAGTGAGCATACCTGCAACCCCATCACCTCAATAAGCAACTACCTCAGGAAGCTTCGCACCTAGCTGCCTAGCTTTTCTAAGCGCTCTCACAAGAATCTCATACTCGTCCTTGAATATCTGAAACACTATTTCGGTAGAGCTTCTCAGTCTGATCCTGACTATATAGGTACCTGACACTATACTTGGAAGCCTCACTCTACGTGTAATGGAGCTGGTGGCTGAGGATAGCTTCTCAGGTAATGCAATAGGCTGTATTGATATGGAGACTATCTTAGGCTCAATAATTATGTTTTCTATGTCTTCGTACCTAACTAGATATCTCCGGAATCCTTGTACTACCAGAATCTTCTCTCTATATATTGCAACATACAAATCTAATGCTCTTAGAACGTAGAAGCCATACACTATAGTGATAAAATATGCAAGAGATCCAGCTAATGCGTAGAGTGGAGGCAAAATTAAGAAAAGGCTTAGCGATACTACCGCCCCTACGGTCAGTATCGAAATTTCAATCTTCTTTGAAAGTCTCTTATCAGTTCTTATCTCGGCTATTGGTAACTCCACATGGCATTGCTCAGATTTAGCTCTTATACATCTTGTCTGGATCTAGACATGGAACAGGAGGCAGACTCCTCTTATGTCTACTTCTCTCATGTAACTCAAGCACTCTACACACAACTTCTCTAGATACACCAAGCATACGCACAGTCTCATCAATATTGAGCCTAAGGTCAAAGAGGCAGTAGAGCACGCAGTCAATAAGATCATACTTCAACTGAAGCTCCTCCTCGGCTAAGTGACCTGGCCATAGTCTGGGACTTGATGGCTTACGAACTACGCGGTCAGGAACACCTAGATGCTTACCAAGTGCACGTACCTGTGTCTTGTAGAGGCAACCTATTGGAAGGATATCTACTCCTCCATCACCATACTTTGTGAAGTATCCTATTAAGAGCTCGCTCTTATCGCCAGTTCCAACAACCAGCAGGTTGTTCTTATTTGCATAGTAGTATAGTATCGTCATTCTTATACGAGGAAGCAGGTTCCCACAAGCCACTCTATTACTCTCATCAAAGTCGGGTATTGTCTTAGCGAAGGAATTTCTTATTTCTGAAATGTCGATGATTCTATAGCTTATTCCTAAGGTTCTTGCAACCTCGAGAGCATCTTCAACATCTTCTCTAGGTGTTGTGGCGTAAGGCATTATGAGACCTAAGACGCGACTTGGACCTAGCGCCTTCACTGTTAAGAATGCTGTTACTGATGAGTCAATGCCTCCACTTAGACCTATCACTGCTCCAGCTGCTCTACTCTCTTCTACGCATCCCCTGATGAAAGACGTTATCTTATCTACTACGTAGTCGTAGTCTAGCTTAATAAGCTTGTTAAGTACATCTTGGCAAGGCTGCTCTATCATTCATTAATGTGATAGCTAGGCAACTATATCTTCTTTATGTCAACCTCAATCTCTACAGTCTTTTTACCTCTAGTACCCGTAGCCCTAATCTTGTTAGGCAGCTCCTCTATTTTCACGTCACTCAACCTCAAGCCAGCAATTATGAGCTTCCTAACATAGTCATAGACTAGCTTAGGATTGTCAACCTGCAAGTCAACCTCTACCTCGTTATCTACTCTCAGTATGAGCTCTGGCTTCACTCCATTAACAGACACGTTACATATGGCACCAACAAGCTGCGTTACGAGCTCTAAATCGCCTTCAGGAAGCTTAAATCTCACAGTAACACTCTTCATCCCTTTGTCTACTTCTTCTTAAGGTTGGAGTAAATAAATCTTAATTTCAGGTCAAATGACGTGTTACACCTTAGTCAGCGTCGACCATTGTCATCATTTCTCTCAGTGCTGTAGACCTTCATCATATACGTCTTATTAGGATATCTTAACGTGATAAAAATCTCTGATGAGGCCTAAGATCTATGCACTCTACTTGAGACAGGATAACCCTAGGAAGAACACCATTGTGAGACTTGCGAGGCTGGGACTAGTGGAGATTCTAGCTCCCGGTGAGAGAGTTCCTAGAGGAGCCCTTGTACTTGACCCATTTACGGAGATTGTTATATCTCCAGCAGATCGCGAGATTGCTGAAAATAGGGGAATATTGGTGATTGACTGCTCCTGGTCTAGAGTCATAGAGACTTTCAGGAAACTTGATCGTGTGCTTAGAAGGTGTACAAGGAGAAGATTACCTTTCTTGGTATCGGCAAATCCAAGTCACTATGGAAAACCATACATGCTCACATCTGCTGAGTCTCTGGCAGCTGCTCTATACATTATTGGTTATAAGGATATGTCTAGTAAAATACTATCAAGCTTTAAGTGGGGCCAAGAATTTATTAGAATAAACTATGAACGACTTGAGAGATATTCTAAGGGAGAAATAGATTTCGAAAAACAATATTTTGAATACAATAGAGAAAATATAATTAAGCTTTTAAGAGAGTTTCACGACGTTAAGTGATCTAAGTGTGTAAAACTAAAGTACCTAGAAGAATAATATCAAGATACATAAGGAGAATAGCACAATACACATGCGGGGACTTTGAGAAGAGACTTAATCTAGGAGATTATGAGATCGTGCTTATTAGGTTCACTCCAGGTTTTATTCAGATAGTGTTGATATTCTCGATATACGATAGACGTATAAGAGAGAAAGAATTGCTTAGTATTAGAGCACTAGAAAGAACTTGCTCTACACTTTACGAAATACTGAGCGAAAAAGCAGGTCTACTAGCAGAAATAAGATACTATCTTGGTCATGGTCTCGAGAAGTTTTACGTCTGGTTGAGAGATTATAGATACATCAAGACGCTACTAGAGATTCTGAAGGGTGTTTACAGAATGTACAGTACTGAGCGTAGACGCAGTTAATTCTTAGCGTTTTCCTTTTGATACGCCAACAGTTATTCCTAGCCTTCCAGTAGTCACTGTTCTCTGTCCTCTCACCTTTAGTCCAAGCTTATGTCTAAAGCCTTTCCAGCAGCCAATCTTCTTCATAAGATCAATATCCCTCTTAGCAGTGAGTACTAGCTCTGCACCGATTAAGTGAATATTCTTCCCGGTCTCTGGATCCTTAGGCCTATTGACAAACCAGCCAGGTGCAAACTGGTGCAAGTTCTTTACAGCCCAGTCAAGTTTCTTTATCAAGTCATCTGGCAGTTCTCCTAGCTTTGCCAGTGGATTTATTCCTAGATAGCGACATATTGCGAAAGCTGTCGATATTCCAATTCCCTTTATCTTAGATAGAGCAAAAGCTACAGACTGCGTTCCATCGAGGTCGGTGTCCCCTATACGGACTATTGGCTTAAATCCACTTGGTAAACTCGACATGTTTCGTCAAAGGAGGCTTCTCGTGTCGTCTTTAAAAAGCTATTTCGCTAATGTTTGTTTCAGCTTCTGCTATCTTCTTCATCTGATCTGAGATCACCTCCCTCATCATCTGAAGCTACTTCTTTGCTAGAAGAGTCATAACATCTACTTAACATCGATTTTGCATTATAGAGTATAACTAGACTTGCATGTAATAGACGTGGGGTCAGATATGCACCTCTGCTAGAAAGAGAAAAAGTGATGTCGAAAGATGTCACAGTTAGGGGTCTCTTGATATTCTCCTGTAGACTCTGTCCACAACTAGATATGCTGCATCTAGACATATGGGGTCGAGGTACTTTTTTCGATCAAGGGAACCTCTTAGCACCTCGGATAGAGATGGCTTACAGATGTCTACAGGATACCCTTTCTCTCTAATTTCCTCGACGACGTTGCCAAGTATTGTGCTCAGTCTATCTATAAAGCTAGGCTCACCATATCCCCACTCATACGATGTTACGTAGAGCCAAGTTCTCACCTCCTGGTCTAGACTGTACCTAAGTATCACCGATATCCTAATCATCATCTTCTACTTAGCTAGGAGCGTCTTAAGAGAACGCTTCTCAACTATATAGCTTTGACTGACATTATACTATCATAGTTGCCAGATTCGCTATTGATGGCCATCTAAGTGCTGCCTCCATAGCAACTGGTCCATGAATCTCTGTGCCTTTTGGATTACCGGTCTCGTCTGTTATGACTACGGCATTGTCTTCAAACATTATCCACGTACCGTCTGGTCTCCTGTAGGGCTTTCTCTGTCTTATCACTATTGCTCTCAGGATCTGCTTCCTGAGCTCGGGCTTTCCCTCTCTTACAGAGACGACCACCATGTCTCCGACAGCTGCTCCAGGTATTCTTCTGTGAACAGTCTTTGAGCCACAGCCACACACGCCAATTATCCTTACAAGCTTTGCTCCACTGTTGTCTGCAACTGGTACTAGGCTGTTAGTGAATATAGCCTTAGGTATATGATACTTCCATGGTACACCAACTTGACGGGCAGCTCCCTTCTTAGCCATAGTCCGTCCTAGAAGGTATAGTGCTGCTTATTTAAAGATTGAGAGTGATGAGGAGGTCAGCGACTGAGATGTGATGATGGCCATCCTAGCTGAGGCCTTATATTGTCTCGATTCCTAGCACTCTCTTCAGTCCAGGAAACATCTCAAACATGTGTTCTCTCATCGCTATTGCATAGTACTGTAACGCTATCTCCACTAGAAGCATCAGCCCTATACCTCCACTGAAGACCTGAAGTAGATCTCCGAACGCAGCAACCAGCCCAGCTAGCACTCCACTTGTTATTGTCAGCGCATTGATGTACCTCTCAAGGTATCTAGTGACTACCTTGACGTTTGGTCTAAATCCAGGTATGCTTAGTCCAGATCTCACTAGGTACTTTGCCTGCTCCTCTGCAGACATTCCAGCTATCTGGACCCAGAGGTATGCGTACACTGTGCAGAGCACTACGTAGAGTATTATGTGCACAACTACGTATTGTGGAGTTATGTTTGGTGGAGGAGGTGTTGTGAGAAAATAGAGCACACTGTTCTCACAGGGCACAAACCTGGTACCATACGTTGTCACGCATGCAAGCCAAGATAGTGGATGTCCGGGACCTATCATGTTTGCTATCGCTATATATCTCAGTATTCCACTGAAGAGAGCTAATGTGAAAGCCGTGAATATTATTGGCAGAACCGACACGTACATCACTCTGAGAGGCAATGTGTACTTGATGCCGCGCATCTGAGTTATAGAGAGTGGTATAGGCACACGAAGAAGCTCAAGGTATAGTATGAAGAGTATCATCAAGATTGTTGAGAAGAGTCCAACAAGCGTACCTCCTCTATAGAACGAGTATATTAGCTCTGGCGGCAACACACCGTGAAGAGCTGCAATAACTATGGCTGGTATTATACCTACAGGATACCCGTCTGGACTCACTGCTGGGGAGAATATGTACCATACGACTGTCCTAGCAATGCTGACTAGAATGAAGAGGCTTATTCCGCTTCCTATCCCCCATCCATTAGTTATCATATCATCAAGTAGCAGTATTATGAGAGTTGCACCAAGAAGCTGCAACACTACCAGAAATCCTAGCAGTGGCGACCTCACTCTCAGTATTCCAACGGTCACAGCTACGGTAGCCTCGAGGGCGGCTATTCCCAAAGAGAGCAACTTCATCAGCGCGTTAAATCTCAGCTGCTCAACTGGATCCTCTAAGTCAATGTTGAGTATACCTGAGAACACGAGTATCTCTAGCAGTATTCCTGCAATGACTATTGGCCCAATGCCTAGGTGAGCAAGAGTTCCAGCACTCGTGGCAAATATCACCGAGTAGAGCTCAAGAGGAATCAGCTGTCTTGACCCGTACACGCCAAAGAGTGGGGTCAGTGATAGAAGCAGGTATATGGTTATTGCGACAAAGGTCCAGAGCAGCCTTGTACCTAATGGTAACGGCGTCCTCGGTCTAGGTACTGTGGGCATCATCCTCAATATTGGGTCAAGCCATGCAAGACTGGTAGTTTTCTCAGCCATATTACCGTAGGCTACCGAGAGGCTTCAATTTTTAACTAGTTCCACGTACGTTAATGTGCATAATCACTCAGTGTGCGAATAGGGCTAATGCTAATGAACTCGCCCCTACTAGAGTGCAACCATGGATGTAGAGACAGGGAAGATCATAGGAGGAATAGGCGCGATCCTATGCGTGTTAGGTCTAGTTCCACACGCGGGCACACTCCTGGCAATAATAGGTGAGATACTGATACTGATAGCACTCAAGGTGCTCTCCGAGTACTATAATGAGCCAGCAATATTCAGCGATGCACTAATGGCCACGATACTGGGAATAATTGGTACCGCTGCAAGCACCGTAGGAGTCTTTAGTCTTGGCCTATCGTTATCGATGTTATTTCACTCCGGAGTGCCCATGGTGATCTCCGTGATAATAGTGCTGATAGTTGCATACATATTCATAGTGTTGTCAGCACTCTTCTACAAGAGATCTCTTGAGAAACTTGGTGAGCGCAGCGGAGAGAAATTATTCAGAACTGCAGGATTGCTGATGTTTATTGGTGCAGTGCTGCTAGTTATACTGATTGGTGGAATAATAATTGCAGTTGCCATGATACTCTTAGCAGTTGCTTTCTTCACTTTGAAAACTAGACGTGAACAAGCTGTAGTCTAAATAAATAGCAGCAATCTAGAGATTGCCTAATGCTCTCTTAAGTTCTTCTACCCTTGATCTATCTATAACACCAGTTCTCGGATCTTTGACATATGTCCCAACTATGAACCCATGAGCTGCGCTGTACTGTCTTATGTTAGTTGGAGTTACTCCAGATCCAACTAGTACAGGCACCTTGGAGTAAGTAGTAATGACTCTAAGTAGCTCTGGGTCTGGTGCTTTTCCCGTCCTTCTTCCAGTGACTATGATGGCATCTGCAAGACAACGCTCACAGCAGTCCTCTACTAGATCTGCCAGATCTAACCTGTGGAGAGGGGAGGCATGTTTGACTAATATATCCGCAAATATCTCTACCTGGGCTCTAAGGTATGTACGGAGCTTTACTACTTCATGTGCTACTGGCTCAATTATGCCTTCTGGACATACTGCAGTCTCGCAGTACATATTGCATCTGACTAGGCTTGCTCCGCTAGCATATGCTATTGCTAGTGCTTCCGTGCAAGAGTTCCTGAGGAGGTTCACTCCTACAGGTATTGACAGATCTCTCACAACTTCTCGTACAATGGTGGTCATGGCCGCTATAGTTACAGGATTACGTACACGCTTGGCAAAGGGATTATCATTAAAGTTCTCAATTATTACACCATCCGCTCCTCCCTCCTCAGCCTCTCTTGCGCTTCGAACAGCAAAGTCTATTATGTCGACGATGTCAATATTAGGACTCCACCGCGGTGAGCCAGGTAGAGGTGGAAGGTGCACAACACATATGAGAATCTTTCTTCTTCGCATGTGCTCAGTCAGTCTTTCAGGTTTTCTCCTTATCATGCTCCCACTACTCTAAGTATGAGGTACATCAGTATGTATGCTGGAATGCCTACACGAAGTGCGTAGGATGCCCATTCTCTGAAGTTGATGCCTGTTCTAGAGGCTATTATTATGTTTGGTATGTTTCCGGGAACTAGAAAGCCTCCCGAGATGAGCATTGATAATATGAAGTGAGTTAGCTCTGCTTTTGTAAGTTCAGGTCCAACCATTGCAGCTGCTAGAGTTGCATTATCTACAAAAGACGATATGGAGCCTAGCAGGTAGTAAAGATCTGCGCTGATCTTACTAAAGTACACTTCGACAAGTATTGAGAAGCTTTCTCCCAAGATAACAAGCGCTAGCACGAACACGTACACTTTCAAGGCACGTAGGATTACATCTCTTAGTGTCTCTTCCTTCACCGACTCCTCTACAATACTTGATAGCTCTGTATCTCTGAGTTGCAGTGCGGCAACTATACTAAAAGCTACGACCATGGCTATGACGTAGGGTCCAAATGTCTCTATCAGAAAGATGGGGCCGGGATAGTGAGGACTTACAGAGAGCTTGCTGTTAACTATCGTTGCAAGGGGTTCACCAATGGGCGTCAAGATAGCTCCAGCCCCTAGAGAGAATGCAGAGTATACTAAGTATCTAGACAGCCTCCTTCGTTCTATTCCGCTCGCGAGTGCTATCTCTGAGAGCAATATTGATGCTACAATAACTGAGATTATGCTTGATAACATGCTAAGAACGAGAGTGAGGAGTCCAAGAGTCTTGGCAGGTCCAAACTTCTTTATTATTTTCTTTACCAATTTCCTTAGTCTATATCTGAGATAATATGACACAATGCCAAAAACCAAGACTGCTTGAAATATGCCAAAGGGAACCCCATGCACAAAGATGGGTTCCCTTAGTGCAAGTCTCACTACATCTATATCAAGTATCTTCTGCGTTACTAGACCAGCAAGTACGGACATAGAGAATAGAAAGAGCTCTATGTTTTCCTCGACTCTCTTTGACACTAATGGCAATATCAGTACCAGTAAGAGAATTATTACTAGAGTTGCAACGGTGTAGCTCATCTAGCTCACTTTTCACGAAATAGAAGATCACAGTTTGACTAAGAGCTTTGTGGGCACGTTTGCACGAAGCTCGGCGATTATCGTTACAGGTTCCTCTCCAAGATACTTTTCTAAGTATTTTGAGATTATCTCCCTAATCTTTCTCAGCACTTCAAGCTTATCTTGAAGAGACCTATACGCGAGCTCAAGCACGTCAAACTCCTCTATAGGTTTAGGGTCTATAACTATACGGAGCCCTGACACGTTTATTGTAGTCGAGAGAGCTGGCTTGGACTCACCAGACACCTCCTCTATGAGCTTTCTCAGCTTCTCGTACTTAGCTTTTCTTCCTCTAGCAGTCTCCAACATTGCTTGAAGCTCCTTAAGCTTCTTCTCGTTAGACGATATCTGCTGGTCTAGAAAGCTCAGAAGCTCCTTGATGCTTCTGAATATTGCGATGTCTATATCTGTTGCCATTTGGTGACTGTTCTATAGACGGACCTAAATATTAATCGCACAGTTTTAGAAATAGAACTTATGAACATAAACACGCTTGTAGAAGAGCTATTAAGAGTAGTGAGACGTGAACCTGTAGACACGCTCGTGGGAGTATATACTGCTCTACTTCAGATAAGGTTCCTTGTACGAGACTATGATATCGATCTGAGAGAGGAAGACCTAAGATCAATAATTATGCCAAGCGTATACTCACGGATCTTTCAAGAGAGAGCAGGTAGCGTATACAGCGAGAGCCTTAAGATACTCAGCGAGTTCTTCACCAAGCATCGGGAGCTTGCTAACAGTAGAGTGAGACTGTTCTTCATAGAGTCATTTGAGGTAAAGCTTCGTGATGTGCTCTATCCCTGTTTGCCACTCTACATAAGAGTCAATGAGGTACCTGAACCTTGGAGAAAAATAGTGCTGAAGATAGCAGAGAATGTTAGTAAGAGACTCTACCCTGCTCACGACCAGACACAAGCTGGAACTATGGCCATCTGGGAGGGAGACATAATGAGGGAAACTCCAAGTATATATGATCTGCGGATAGTAGAAAGATACTTACTGAGCAGTAACATAGCACTGTTTGGCTATAACGTATATCTCGTCTTTCCTACATACACCATAAGCAAGTATGCGCTGTCAATAGCTGGCTTAGCAACACCAGAGCTAACAGAGAGGCCAGAGAAACTTGACGAGACACAACTAATGCCGCGAATTATGAAAGCTCTGCAGAGTATAGTGAGAGGACATGTCCAGGTTGAGGAGGACGCAATCAGCGTGATCATAGGCAGGGATCAGTCTAGAGTGAGGGTGGTGGTGTGTCTACCTGAGAACCTCAATCGATACAGAGCCTCTGGCAGTTTAGTTATGGTCATAACTAGGAGTAAGTCAGAGTGCCCCTCGGAGTATAACACTATATGTATAAGTACTGAGGAGGGATTTGAGAAGGCCATTTTTAAGACACTGTTATTCATAAAGAATCTCGAGGACAGCATACTGCAGCTGCAGGCTTAGCAGACTTTATCTATGATGAGTTAGGAGCCCCCTGAGATAATGATGAAGCTGAGATTACTGAGACTAGATGCTCATCTTCTCTATTCTGTCAAGTATAAGCTCCTTAAGCTTCCTAATTAAATTAAACACCCTGTTGTAAGGAGTTACATTATTCTCAAGATCTTTGAGTATTTCATCAACATCGTTAAGAAACTCTAGAGTAAGGTCATATTTAGATAATATGTTTCGTATACGCCTAATATCTAGGAGTGTTGCATCATAGCTCTGATATAGATCATGCCTATAACATAAGTAACTTAAGGTCACTATAACGTCAATCATGTCGGACACAAACTCCTTAAGCTCAGATACTTCACTCACGAGAGCTAGATCAAGAAAAGAATCTGTATAAGCCTAATTGCTACTCAAAAAGAGAATGATTTATAAACAGCTTAGAAGCAAGAAAGTATCGAGCACAAGAGCGGGCCGGTAGTCTAGCCTGGAAGGATGCCCGCCTTGCGAGCGGGTGGTCCCGGGTTCAAATCCCGGCCGGTCCACCAAAGAAGAAACTAAACTTCCTTACCTAACACTCCAGTACTTCTCAGAAACCTCAATGTTCTCCTAAGGTTGTATAGCATGTTGTCTTGGTAGCTTAAGGTCAACCTGTTCACTTACCTAATCCCTCAAGTTAGGTAAGTGAACAGGAGTTAAGTGAGGTAAGGTACCGTGATAATAGAGTATACAACCTTGTGTGGAGAAGGTAAGAGACAATTAATCTAAGTTGTTTGTTGGTGCGGCCGCCGGGATTTGAACCCGGGTTCAGCGGCTCGGAAGGCCGCCATCCTAGACCAGGCTAGACTACGGCCGCAGTGTCTGTCCTTTGAAGTTACTTCATGTCTTTTTTATTTCTTTCTCTTGAGCTCTCTCTGTGTAGACAATGCTTATTTTCGTGATGTAATGTGATATGTCTCTCAGAACAATCTTATGGAATCGGAGAGTCGATTGTTCCATATAGCAACAATTGATGAGATTGTTAGGGGTGAGGTAACTGATGTCTACTTTGAGAGGACCGTTAGCGTTTTGAGAGCTGCCGGTTTAGCTGACGTTAAGGTTCGTGCAGAGTTTCATGTAGCTTCACTGCCACCAGGATATAAGTGGGCTGTGTTTGCTGGCTTGAAGGAAGTCATAAACCTCGTGCTTAAGGCCGGACTTAAAGTTAGTCTCTACGCCTTACCTGAGGGAACAATATTCTACGAGAATGAGCCTCTTCTCGTCATAGAGGGAAGGTATGTTGACTTTGCGGTTTACGAGACACCGATACTTGGCATACTTAGGCACTACTCCTCGATAGCTACCAAAGCTGCAAGGCTGAAGAAGCTTGCCGGAGACAAGAAGATCCTGTTCTTTGGTGCGCGTGCTCTGCATCCTGCAATACAGCCTATGGCTGACAGGGCAGCATATATTGGGGGATGTGATGGTGTAGCAAACGTTGTTGGTGCTAGACTGCTTGGAAAGGAGCCTATTGGGACAATTCCTCACGCACTCATGATAGTGTTTAAACAAGCAATGGGCGATCACACACTTGCGTGGGTCTGGTTTGACAAGGTCATGCCTGAGAGCGTCCCAAGAGTGGTGCTTGTAGACACGTTCTATGATGAGCGTGAGGAGACGCTCATTGCTCTTAGGCTGCTAGGAGCTAAGCTCCAGGGGATTAGACTAGATACTCCGGGAAGTAGGAGAGGAAACATGAGGAAAATAGTTGAGGAGATTCGCTGGACCTTGAGACTTCAAGGTAGAGAGGACGTGAAGATAATAGTGAGTGGTGGGATAAATGAGAAGGAAGTGCTTGAGCTCAGAGATGTCGTGGATATCTTCGGTATAGGCACGTCGATCGCGTTTCCGCCCAGCATTGACATCAGCATGGACATTGTCGAGGTTCTTGATCCTAAGCTCAATAAGTGGGTCCCAATAACGAAGAGAGGTAAGCTACCAGGCTTCAAGCAGGTCTACAGATGCGATGAGAACCTTGTGGATGAGCTTGTTCCATGGAATGAGAAGCCTAGGCTCAGGTGTAGAGAGAGTACTGAGCCTAGACCTCTTATGAGACAGTACATAAGAGATGGACAGCTAGTTGAAAAGTTGCCATCAGATGACGAGATTAGAGAATACGTTCTAGAACAGCTTAAACGAGTACAGATCTAGAGGACTACTGTAGAGCGAGGCTGACCTAGACCAAGTATTAAAACGTACTCTACGAGCTATGAGGAACAGACATGTGTACAAGCACGGAGATGGTCAATACTGAGAGAGAGCAACGTACAGAGATTCTACACAAGGTTGAGAGAGAGGAGACGAACCCGGAGTGGGGATTCTATCCAGAGAAGAGGCCCATGGAGCTCTACATAAAGTTTGGATTTGTAGTCCTCGACAAACCGCGTGGACCTACGAGCCATGAGACAGTTGCATGGCTGAAGAGACTACTCGGACTTAGGAGGGCGGGCCATGCAGGCACACTTGATCCAGGCGTCTCTGGTGTGCTACCTGTAGCGCTTGAAGAGTCAACAAAGGCTCTTCAAGCCATAGCTCACAGCGACAAGGAGTATATCGCGGTGATGAAACTACACGAGGATGTTAGTGAGGACAAGCTAGTAAGCGTTCTCAAGATGTTTATAGGAGAAATCTATCAAAAACCACCACTGAGATGTGCAGTAAAGAGACAGCTGAGGATAAAGAGGGTGTATGACCTAGAGCTGATCGAGAAGGTAGGCAAGTACTGTATTGTGAGGATGCACGTCGAGGCTGGAACATATGCGAGAAAGCTGATACATGACATAGGTGAGCTCCTTGGATGCGGCGCTAACATGAGAGAACTACGTAGAACACGTGCTGGTCCGTGGTCAGAGAAGGAGGCAGTCACGCTGAACCAGATCAGAGATGCGTACATACTCTGGAAGGAGTTTGAGTACGAAGATCTCCTTAGGAAGATGATAAGACCTGTTGAGGAGATGGTAAAACACTTACCAAAGATCTGGGTCAGAGATAGCGCCGTAGATGCTCTATGTCATGGTGCAGCCCTCGCTGCGCCAGGTGTAGTTAAGTTAACCAACAACATCAAGAAGGGAGATCTCGTAGCACTAATGACTCTTAAGAACGAGCTTATTGCCTTAGGAAGGGCCGAGATGAGCTCACAAGACATACTGAAGGCTCAGAGAGGAATTGTTGCAAGGGTGATCAGGGTTATCATGCCCAGAGGAACTTATCCAAAGCTCTGGGGAGCTGCTAAGGCTAAGGGAGAGGTAAAGTTTCAGTGAGAAAGCTCTCAACACAGACAGCAGCTCATGAGGGAGAAGGTTCTAGAAAATCTGTCTAGGTACAATCTGAAGGATCTCAGTGTAGCTGTTCTCGGAAGTCACTCTGCATTGCAGATACTCAAGGGTGCTAAAGAGGAAGGACTGAGGACGATACTCGTAGTGACTGAGAAATTAAAGCCACTCTATGATGAGTTCAGCAACCTTGTAGATAGGTTCATATGTGTGAGAGAATTTGCAGATGTTCTGAACCTAGAGAGAGAGCTTCTCCGGGAGAATGCAATATTTGTTCCTCATGGAAGCACCGTAGAGTACGTTGGAGCCGAGAGATTCAGAGAGCTGAATGTTCCAGTCTTTGGTAATCGTGACTTAATGGTGTGGGAAAGCTCTCAGAAGAGAAAGATCATGCTGCTGCGAGAGGCAGGGATAGAGGTACCACGAGAGTACTCTCTTGAGGACCAGTTTGAAGACCTGGTCATAGTAAAGCTTCCAGGTGCTAAGGGAGGTAAGTACTTCTTTGTTGCTAGATCACGTGAGGAGGTTTTGAGAAGACTAAGAGACTACCTCAGTAAAGGCATAGTGCCTGACCTTGAGGAGGTCCTCATACAGAAGTACATAATAGGTGTCCCAATGTACTTTCACTACTTCTATAGCCCACTCTTCGATAGAGTAGAGATACTTGGGATAGACATAAGATACGAGACCAATGTTGACGGTCTGAGAAGACTACCTCTGAGAGACGTAAATGTAGAGCCAACGTTTGTAGTCGTTGGAAACCTGCCGGTAGTGATACGTGAAAAGATGTTACTCAAAGTCCTAGATTACGGTAAGAGGTTTGTAAGAAAGACTAAGGAGTACATCCCCCCGGGTGCGATTGGGCCATTCTGTCTTGAGAGCATAGTAGTCGATGATGAGAGAATAGTAGTGTTCGAGTTCAGTGGCAGGATCGTGGCTGGCACAAACATATACATAGGATATGGTAGTCCTTACGGATGGCTTTACTGGAACGAGCCAATGTACATGGGTAAGAGGATAGCTAGAGAGATAAAGATCTCAGCCGAGATGGGTCATGAAGCACTAGTAAAGATAGTTACCTAAAAGAGTGCTAGGATGATGTTAAGTCTGCAGATAACAGATAGAGGAGTTGTAGCTAGAGTTAGCTCGAGAAGAAATGTCAAAGTAATAGAGGTTAATCTTAGGTGCATCCTCAACATTGCACATGACTCTGGACTAGACTCAAGACTTGAGGTGCTGGAGGTCATGTCAGCGGTCCTATCTAGTCTGCTCGCAGTCGCTAGGTATGCCGAGAAGTTCGGAGACTTAGAGGGAATATGTCTCGACTATGTCTTTAGAGAGCTATGCACATACGATCCTGATGTTGCAAGCTTAATCTCGACAACGATCGGCATGATGATATACAGTCTTCTCAAACAGAGCGATACAGTGCCTGAGAAAGAAATTCTGAACTTCATAAGTGGGATCAGACAGTGCATAGAGGTCACAAATTATGACGCTGGAGGTATAGCTACTAGAGGCGAGTCTGATAGAAGCAGCATAGAGTTCTGCTAGGCGAAATGTCAGTTTTGGTGTCTCTCATCAACCATCAGCAATACCAGCCCTCATCACACCATAGAGGACTCATTCAAGCATAGAACCATTTATTATTCTCTACTTACGACCTTGCTTAGACCATTATGGTTATGGTGAAAGTGTTCTTCGATGTGCGATGTCCAGGTAGAAGCGACCTCAAGGTGTTATCAAACATTGCTAGAGAAATTGAGGAAAAGCTTAGGTCAAGGATAGGGGCAGACCTGAGCACACATGTAGAGACTTACTCTATAAGAGTATTTCCGCACCAGAAGGTAATCAGTGTGGGAAACGAGGTAAGGACAATCTGGTATCTTAGGATCATAGCAGTTTATAGTCCACGTGGAGAGCAAACTGTTAGAGTAGATACCATAGAGTCCTTTGATATACTGTTTGAGCTCGTACGTGAAGCATGTGAGAGCTCTGGATGCTACATAGATGATGTAGACATAAGGACGATATAGCCATAAAGCTGGGTTTATATTACCGGGATCACGTTAACTCTCTCGGGACCTCGGTGACGCCCGTGTAGACCACGGGCGAGTGAGCCGTGGGTCCTCCGGAGCGGCCACAATACTAATTAAACTTACTCTGCTGTCCTAGCACCTTGAGCCGTGATGAGAGGGCTCACGCAGACTAAATGAAGAGGCTATACTATGCTGAGCCTAGCAGCCCACTATGTGGAGTACTGCATGATGACGTTACTGAGAGCTGACCACGTGATGAGCGATAGCAGTGCTGAGTGTCGAGGGAAGGTAAATATAGGGAGTTACGGCTTGTTAACCATGTTTAGATTCTTTGATAGAAAGAGATGGGTTCTACTTTTTGATTTTCTGGCAAAGTATGCAGAGAAGCCAATATCGATACATGAGCTTTATAGCATAATTGTTAGAGAGGGACCAAGGCTAGACTTCAGAGTCAGTCTAGAGGAGCTTAAGGAACTGATAAGAGAGTTTAAAGACAGAGGGATAGTCAACGAGATAAGAGTAGATCACGACGAGTACATAGTCTTGACCGAAGATGCAAGATACTTTGTACACATATACAGTACAAGCATAATAGGATTGTAACGTTGTAGCAGAGATCAGTGTCTCTACCTGTCTTCACCTATCAGTCGACCGTCCTCTCATCACACAATACTACGAGGGTGAACCCCGAATAGGCTTATAGACCCATCTCTCACAGATACCTGAATGAGCTTGGACTTAGGCAATCTAGATGAACTGTATTATAAGCTGCTAGAGAGAGCGTATAAGATAGTTACGCCAAAAATTCAGAGAAGACAAGAGATACCAAAGTTAAAGGTAGTTGTAATGCCTAAGAGAACGATAATACAGAACTTCAAAGAGATATCCGAGAGACTAAACAGAGATCCTACACACATTGCGAAATTCTTTCTTAAAGAGCTAGCAGTGCCTGGACACATAGAAGGAAATCAGTTCGTAATATATGCTGAGAGATCTCCAAGAATCCTAGAAGCAGTGTACGAGAGATACATAAAGTTCTACGTTATTTGCCCTGTATGTAACTCGATAGACACAATATTGGAGAGACAAGGTAGAATTTATGTCCTTAAGTGTACGGCATGCGGAGCAACAACCCCGAGAAAGGCAATATAAGGTTAGTGTCTCTACATTACCACATCATACCTAGCTTAGATGATGAGCTTCGGGCCTTAAGTGAGCCTATGATCGAGACGATTTGTGCTGATTAGCTACGTTCTCCCTCTCTATCGCTCGGGCTAGCTCTCTGAGTAGTGATGGCAACTCACTTCTGTACCTTCTTAGACCCCATACCCAGTAACTTGCATAGGCTGTGTATCTCAGTGATACGTAGTGTTGAAGTATGAATATTGCCTCGTAGGGGTAATGTTTCCCTATCTCTGTTCCTGATATTTTCTCTACTATCTTTACCATGCGGTTAAACGATCTGTTGACTCTGTCGCTGTAGAGTCTTATCTCCAGTAGAGAGTGCAGTTCTTGAGTCCCGTCTCTTGCAACCTTGTACACTAGGCGTATTATAACTGCAGTAAATCTCTCCGTACCGTAGCGAAAGTCTACTCTTTTTACCTGGCTTCTCAGCTTAAGTATGGCAGATATCTGATGTATACGTCTCTCAACTTGCTCTCTCCATCTTCGTCTCATCTTTTTACTGGCACGAATATGTAGCCTAAGATAGATAAACGTAGTGTTAGAGGAGTCCCCTCGATGTCATCGTTTATGGACGTGCTGTTTCTAACGTTTCAGCTGTTAGCGATAATTGATCCTACAGGTGCAATACCTCTACTAGCACCTGTGTTGACGCAGGCAGATGAGAGAATGCTGAGTAGGATATACAGGCTTGTGGGACTAAGTGTTCCAATACTCTTACTGTTCTTCACTTTTGCTGGAAACCTTCTTCTAAAAGCATTCTCCATAACCGACTACGATCTCCGAATCGCTGGAGGAATAATCCTTCTTGTAATATCGATCGATATTCTACGTGAAGGTATGCCTAGAACAGCCCAGATCGATGTTGAGGAGTTCATCTTTGTTCCCGTAGTTACTCCCATGCTTGTAGGTCCTGGAGCGATAACGGCAGTGCTAGTCATGAGGTCTATGTATCCTCTATGGGAGGTTGTCTTGAGCGTGCTCTTAGCATCTGCCGTGACTTTTCTAGTGATAAGGTTCTCAGGAGCAATACTGAAGAGACTTGGAAGAGACATGTTGAAGTTTATCGGAAGATTTATGAGCTTGATAGTTGCTGGGTGGGCAGTATCGCTCATAGTAAGTGGAGCACGAGAAGTAATTACTAAGCTGTTATAGTTGCTACGGGAAGGTGCTGAGGAGGCATTTGGCTGACCACGTGATGAGTGCCGGAACAGCTGAGAACGCTTGTCAGTAGCGCAGAGGGATCATCATAGATACACGAGCATCAGCACTAGCGAACTTCATCACCAGTTTGCGGGAAACTAGAACGTAAATGTGTTTTTAACCCGTGTAGTCGTCTTGTGACAGACTTGAGACCATGGTTAGAGAGGCCGACAGGGTCAGAGTAATCGTGCTGTCAGACAACTACGTGGTCAAACCAAGCTCCCTGATAGGCGAGTGGGGCCTAGCACTGCTAGTCGAGGTCTATCATGGAGGAAGCAGAAAGAGAATACTGTATGATACAGGACAGACGGGGCTAGTATTACTAAACAACATGCAGGTTCTAGACATCGACCCAAACAGTGTTGACTACATAGTGCTAAGCCACGGTCACTATGATCACACTGGAGGTCTACCAAAGCTGCTAGAGGTCTTGAAGACTAGGCCTACGCTCATAGTTCATCCCCAGGTGTTTGATAAGAAGATCGTCGTACGCGAAGGCGTGCTGAGGTACATAGGAACCCCCTTCGAGAGAGACCTAGTTGCTAGGAGCACCTGGCTGCTAGAGACACGAGACCCTGTTGAGATAGCTCCTGGAGCCCTGTTCAGTGGTGAGATCATGAGATACGGCTATCCTGAGTATACTCCAGACATGTACGTTCTACGTGATGGTAAGCTTATGAGAGATGGCATGCCGGATGATGTAGCACTGATAGTTAATCTCAGGGATAAGGGACTCGTTATAGTTACTGGATGTGGCCACTCAGGTATACTGAACGTAGTAGAGTACGCATTTACCGTCACAGGTGTGAGAAAACTCTACGCTGTAGTCGGGGGTCTTCACCTAGAGAGGGAACAGAGGGATGGAGTCCTTAAGGTTGCAGAGAGGCTTCGCGAGCTTGATGTTAAGCTTGTTGTTCCTCTTCACTGTACGGGGGTTAGAGCAGTAAGGACTCTCTGTGAAGTTCTTGGAGATCGAGTACTCATTAGTGGTGTTGGAGACGTAATTGAGCTTTGACGTTCATAGGTAATGTCTACACTCAATGTTTTTGCTAGTCTAACTAGAACCTTACTGACAGTGTCTCTCACACTGCTGGCAACATCCGTAGCATCTATAATAATATCAGTATTTGAGGGAATACATCAAGGACTGTCTGTATCAATTCTCACATCAATTATTGCTGCAGTAGTCTCGCTGTTTCTCTGGATAGCATCCAGGAGGCTGACAGAGTATGGTATAACAACGTACATTGAGGCAATTTATGTAGTAGTGCTTACTTGGCTCATATCTTCCTTCTTCTGTGCCATACCATTCAAGCTTGCTGGACTTGACTTCTTGGACTCTGTTTTTGAGGCAGTGAGTGGTCTCACGGGAACTGGTCTCACAGTTATAAGTAACATCTCGGCATGGCCTATCCTGATCAGGTTATGGAGATCTGTCTTGCAGTGGTTCGGTGAGATGGGTATAATAGTGATAACTCTTGCGATATTCTCTAAGCCTGGATCACCAATAATGTACTTATATGTCGCAGAGGGAAGAGAGGAGAGACTGTCAGTGACGATGCTCAGGACTGTCAAGCTCATGCTCAGGATATATCTCGTCTACACCATAATCTGCGCAATGCTATATATTATCTCAGGCGTAGACGCATTTGATGCCATATGTCTAGCTATGTCAACAATAGCCACTGGAGGATTCTCCCCAATAACTGGAGGTTTTCAAGCACTGAGACACATCGTGCATAGCTGGCCCCTGCTATACGCATCCTGTATAGTGTTCATGCTGATAGGAGCATTCAACTTCAGGGATCATGCAAGGCTATTTACAGGAAGATTTAGAGAGTTCTTCTCTCCTGAGCTCAAGCTCTTCCTAGCAATATGCTCGGTGCTCTCTGTCCTGACAGTGCTGAGCTATCTCTACTACGGGCACAAGCCTCTCTTAGATGCACTCGAGCTTGGGGTCTTTCACACAATCTCTGCAATAACAACTACAGGCTTTCAGATAGCTAGTCTCTGCAAGTGTTCAGACATGACGAAGCTCTTACTAACAATAGCGATGATAATAGGTGGATGTACATGCTCGACCGCTGGAGGAATTAAAGTCCTAAGGTTAGGGGTATTCTTCAAGTCGCTGTCCTGGAACATTCAGGAGGTAATAAAGCCTCGTGGAACACTGATAAGACGAGTTGCGCTGGGGATGAAGCTAGATCTGGAAAATATAGTCAGAATATTCCAGTTCATGTTGCTGTACTTCACAATACTGATCGTTCTCACTGCAGTGCTAGTAGCATCTGGGTATAAGCTCGTTGACTCTCTGTTTGAGGTTGCCTCTGCCCTAGGATGCGCTGGTCTGTCGGTTGGAGTAACGAGGATGACTATGCCTATTCAGTGCAAGATTGCGCTCATAATCGCCATGCTCATGGGGAGACTAGAGATAGTTCCTTGGATGATAGCACTTGGAGGACTCATTGAGGGTATGAGGAGGGCTTGGAAAAGCGCTTTTAAGTAGATGTAGACACTCGCTTTAAATCAAGAGGCGAACATCGATGAAGATACTCCTGGTCGGTGCTAATAGAATAACGGCAGAGCTCGCTAAGAGACTTGCACAACACGAACATGAGGTCTCTCTTATAGGCACGGACAAGACTATGTGTGACAAGATTCTCACAGAGACGGACATAGAGGTCATAGTTGGAGACTACACAGACATAGACTTTCTCGAGCAGAACATCGACATCAAGGGAAGAGACGTCATAGTCGTAGCAACAGGAAGCGACGAGATCAACCTGCTAGTATCAATACTCATGAAGTGTCTTGGTGCTAAGAAGATACTCACAATAGCAAGCGATAGCAGAATAGCAAGAGCGTTGAGAAGTGTAGGCATAGAAGTTCTGGAGTATGCTACAACAATAGCGTCGCTTCTTGAGGCAATGATTGAGGGTAAGAGAATGACCGTCGACATGGTTGAGGCTGTTGGGACAGAGTACAAGCTAATATCATACATGGTCTCCGAAGACGACAAGTTTGTGGGCAAGAAGCTTAGTGAGCTCAAGGTACCCACCGATATAAAGATTCTCGCAGTGTTTGACGGAAACGAGCTGAGGACAGACCTGGAGAACATCGTTCTCAAGCCAGGAACGGTGCTGCTCATACTTGCAAGAAGAGAACATGTTAAGCACATAAGAGAGCTCTTGGAGTCTACAGTCAGCTAGGCCTGCGTTAACATCATCACTCAGCGTGTTGAGGCAACATCATACACTGGTAGAAAAATCTTCGTAACTTTTTAATCTACCCCTATTCTGTAACATAGTTACCGTGCTAGCTATGCTGCTTCCTCCTCGTATCTATCCAACCTGAAGCTCTTATACTTACCTGTTGCATCACCCCACTCCACCGAGATCTCAACCTTTGCCCCCTTGAGTATCTGCTGTAGATCATTCTCTAGAAACTGCTTAAGTACTGGCTCTGGACCCTCAGCAACTATCTCGATAGCTGTCTTGTCCTTAGTCTCTGCACAGAATCCTTTAAGCCCTCTCTTGACTGCATGCGCCCTTACCTGAGACTTGAAGCCTGGAGGTGTTTGTCCCTTTACTAGGACTCTTAGCCTCTTCATTCCCGTGCTCATAGCTCTGAGAAGGCCTAGACATGACTTTAAGAATTGCTTCCAGTGCGTACCATGCCGGATGATGAGCCTGGCCTTCAATGACTAGATGATTAGATTGGCTACATGCTGATCAGCTTCTCTGACCCTCATCATCTACTCTGCTACCAGCGTGCTCATCATGGCCATAAAGTATCGTGGAGAGCTAGGCGTTCAAGCTAATAAGCCGTAGTCTAGCGTAGAGCTGGAATGGACGTACTGGATCTCGCAATAGAGCTAGCGAGCATTGGAGGAAGGATTCTTACAGAGAACATTCTCAGACTAGACAAGCTGAGGATCGTTGCTAGATCCAAGGACGACATCACCAGAGATATTGACCTTGAGATAGAGAAGACAATTCTCGACACAGTTAGAAGAAAGAGCCTAGAGTGCATATTTGTTGGAGAGGAACACGGGATTGTACGGCTTGGATCTAGCCCTAGCTACGTCATCATAGTGGATCCCCTTGATGGCTCAGCTAACTATGTGTCAAACATGCCATTTTACTCGGTATCTGTGGCAATCTGTAGGTACAGAGGAGAGAAGACTAAGCTTAGCGATGTGCTTTGTGGCGTAGTAAATTATGTTTCTCTTAACACTCTCTACGTTGCTGATCTTGAGTCAGGGAGCTTTCACATAAGAGGAAGTGACATAGTTTTTCAGGAATATCCTCACGAGAAGCCAACCTTTGTCCTCTATGTGGAGCCAAGAGATCTCAAAGCAATGTTGCGTTTCCTCGAGGTGTTTTGGCGAGAGTTCCCAGACCTGAGGGTAAGAGTTCTGGGTGCTGCAAGTATTGAGCTCATTGAGACTATGCTCAGAAAGTTCTATGCTTTTATCGATATTAGATCAAAGTTGAGAGTTGTGGACATTGCTGCAGCTTATGCTGTGGCAAGGTCTCTTGACGCTAAGATGACTGATCATAGAGGAACCGACTTAGGTGAGTATGCTGTGCTTGACTTGCCTCGATTTAATGTAGTGGCTTCAAGTATTCCTGAGGCTCATCAGCGCATATTGAAAATCTTGTCCATGGTTCTCTGAAACTTTCAGCATATATATGTCTTAACATAGAGTTAGGGTACTTTAATGACGTAGACGCCGTAATAAACGTGAGAATTAGATTAAGCCTGACCTGTCCCATATGTGGGAGAGAGAGGCTCTTACTAATTGAGCACGACTCCAGGTATGTTGAGGTAGTGTGTCCAAGATGCGAGATAGGCTATAGAGTCTCGCTAACGTACATAATCAGACGCTACGTACATGAAGGAGTACTTGACTGGGCTCGGCTAATAGAGGATCTACATAGAGAGTTCTATAGCAGTGTAGTTCTTGCTAACCTGAGACGAGTAAAGAGTTCTGGCAAGAGCAGTAACGTACTTAAACACGTAGGGTAAGGCCCCCATATCTATACTCGCCATTCTCGCATCAGCATCCAGATCAGCGAGGACGGTACTATACACCGCTGCTAGAGTAAACACGAGAAAGTAGCCATGTGAGTACATGACCTCCAGTGGTAAGTGAAGTATCTGGTAGAACATTGGTAATCTAGCTATAGACTCCTCAAGGAAGACAAACATGCTACCGATGTTTTCTCTAAGCTTGGCCAAGTCAAGCATTGCTACTCGAAGCTTAATGTTACGTGCATCGTGTATCATAACTCTCTCCTTATCGATCTTAAGTCCTATATCCGACAAGGCCGTGTTCACCATGTAAGTAACCTCGCCTTCGCCAACATAGACGTTGTCCATTCTTGAGCGAACTCTCTCGGGAAGCACTCTAGCTAGTTCTGCTATCTCGTCTTTTCTAGCACTGTTGATTAGGGTCGATATCTCCTCTCGTATGGCATACTGAAAGGCTAGTGTTCTCTGTAGAAGTTCTAGCCAGCTACTTCTTTCTGAGACTCCTCTTATGAGTATCCTATTAAGTTCATATACAAGTTTGTACTTGTTGAGAAGACTAGAGGTAACTACTCTATCTCCAAGCTCAAAGACTATGACCTCCTTATTTAGACTAGGTACTGAGGTCAAGATCTCGCGGTTGTGCTTTATACAGGATAGAACTATTTCTGCGCAGGTCTTCTCGTCGAGCTCCATGTAGCCCTCCACGCTCAAATGTCTAACTTCAGGACAGTGAATCACGTCGACATAGACTGTGAGTCCTTCATCTGCTTCCTCAAGCACCCCTATATATAGTGGAAAGAGTCTACAGAACGAGGGTCTGTGACTATAGATCATGCAGGTGGATCTTTGCCCGTTCTCTCTTCTTAGAAAGACGCACCACTTCTCTCCTTCAGAGTCCTCGGTTGGTCTCATTATGATCTTTGTGTGAGTTATGTAGTCGCGTATCTCTACTGGTACCTTCACGCCTAGTGATCTTGCTAGTTCTACTATCTTCTCGTACTCGCTCGATGTTATCTCAACACTACCTTTACAGCAGAGACCACATCTGGAACACTTGAAGTAGTGGTGTACTTTGCTTGTCAGGACAACGTTGATGCTCTCGTGAGCTGTTGTCACTAGTCTTCAGTGAGTATAGGGTTTAAATAGATAAACAAAACTTTCACACAAGTGTCTGCTGAGGAAGACTATGCCGTATCAGCAACCGTGGAGGAGCTTAGCAGAGGCATCAGAGAGTTCGCCAGGAAGCTTGCTGCTCTACTCAATGTGAGGATAGAGAAGATACTTGATGCTATCGATCTTGCCAGGCTTGCCGAGATACTTGACATAAGGATAGTTAATGGAGAGATAATTGGGCTGAGAGTTAAGATACCCTCTGAGACTCGACGTGGAGTCTTCTACTACACGATTGTGGGAATCTATGGTTCAAAATGTACCTGTGAGGCAAGTATGATAAGAAGGAGGATCTGTAAGCACATAATTGCTACACTGATCATATGGAACATCTTGAACCTGTTCAGGACAGGCAGACAGCTAGACCTATCAAAGCTCAGATGGCTAACAGAGAGTGAACATGGAGAGACTACGCCAAGTTCTGGAGAGCTACGAGAGGATAGCAGAGAGTTACAGGAAGTCTCGTAGCAGGCCCTGGATAAAGACGCTACTCTGCTCTCTCAGTCAAGCACTCCCTGAGAGACCGGGGAGAATTGTCGATGTTGGATGTGGCGCAAGCATGAATGCAGTTTATGTTTCCTCACTTGCAAAGACTCAGTACGTAGGAGTAGACTTCTCGTACCAGATGCTCAAAATACTCAGAGATGAACTTTGTAGCCAGAATCTGAGTGCTGACCTAATATGTGCAGACGCAAGAGCGCTGCCTCTTAGAGACCATATATCAGACATGACCACTCTCATAGCATCCATACACAATGTGCCTCTGAGATATAACAGGGCTAAAGTACTTGCTGAAGCCGTAAGAGTCACGAGACATGACGGGATAGTCCTGGCAACTTGCTGGTCAAGAGAGGTGCTAGAGCTACTACCAAGTGTCAAACCTGTAACAGATGAACCACACTCGTACCTCGTTAAGTGGAGCTGGAACGTGAGCGAGCCGGTGTATAGATACTACCACTTCTACGATATACAGGAACTTCTAGAGGATGTAGAGACTATGAAGACACGGATAGTAAGATTTAAGATACAGGTGCTTGGTCTCTTTAGAAAGAGCAGATTTACGAACATAATAGTGCTTCTACGTCGTGAGTAAGTCATACATGTTTCTCGTCAGTACCTGCTCAAGAGGCAGCTCAGTGATAACATTACGCTTGACCTCCACCTCCTCGCCGGTAATCTTGTTGACTGCCTTTCTTGAGACTTGTCTCTTAACTAGGAGCGTCCCTAAGTAAGTCCACTCGGGTCCCTCGAGATGCTCTCTAAGAGTGCTAACAAGCTCGTCTATTGTAGGTGTGTATCCCCTCTGGGAGTATCTTCTTGCTGCAAAGATGCTTCCTAGATAGTTATTTAGGCCAACTCTCGCCCTGTAGAGTATGTAGGTCTTAACATCATGAAGATTGTCTATCTTTACTATCCTTGAGTCAAAGAACAGAATCCTACCCAGGTTAAGAGAGACCAGAGAGGAAGCGATGCCAGAAGTTATGCTGACTATCTTAAAGACCCTCCCTCCATATGGCACGTACTTCGTGAAGAACACGTTTATCTCGTCTGAAACGATATAGCACATATCTGCCCCAAGCTCACTCATGATAGCCTTGCCAGCCTCTAGGAGAGCTCTATGAACACGCTCATCTCTAGGCCAAGACAGCCCTCTCAGTCTACTTCCAAACCTTACACCATCCAGCCTAACTATTACTGGGGGAGCAGTTAACCCGCAAGTAACTTCTCGTTCCTTGAAGCGTCTACTAAGTTCTCCTACTCTTAGACCAATGAGTGCTGACACGACATGCCTTAACACCATACTCAGCTCGTCAGCTCCTCATCACTTATCAGCTCCAGGCTGACAACATCATTAGCTAGCCAGCACCTCAGTCTCTAGGTTCTCTAGGATACTTGAAGTCTCTCTCCCAACAACAACAACGTGTCCCCAGGTGCTACATCTACGGGCTGGTCAAGGCTAAGCTTCGCGTCAATATCTCTAGACTTCACCACACACTTATCACACTTAACATGTACACTACATGGAGAGTCCTCAGTTGCGCATATTATGGCGCCATAAGGCTCACTGTCATAGACTAGGAAGACATGATCTTTAAGTCTAGAGAGATAGGTCTCAGGCGGGAGCGACATTCTTACCTGATCAGAGACATATGATGCGTTAGATAACAGACAAGCTCGACCACAGCATTCAAAGATCAAGAAGAATTCTTGTCGGGCAGTAATGGGAAACTCTCTTAG
This sequence comes from Thermoproteales archaeon, assembly GCA_027036495.1. Taxonomy (GTDB): domain Archaea; phylum Thermoproteota; class Thermoprotei; order Thermoproteales; family Thermocladiaceae; genus JAADER01. The sequence continues at coordinate 8,511 of JALWFJ010000027.1, read as the reverse complement.
AAAGAGAACCCAAGTGAAGTATCGCAGAGAATCATGGACCTTAAGCGTGCAGGTACTGAATAAGTTAGGCCTCACCTCTAGGATGCCAAACAGTATTAAGCTAGCTACTCTGAGCACATCAAGGTCATCTCTGAGCTCCCTAAGCGTAACAACTTCTCTTAGGAGAGCTGAGGCAATAGAGTGTAGATGGTACCTAGAGAAGACCCATATTAGCGACAGTATGTCTGAGAGAGGAAGGTCCTCAACTCTGGACTTAACATGTCGATATAGTTTGAGAAGAAACTTAACTGTAGTTTCCCAGGGACATACTCTGAGCATCAACGCAGTAACTAATTCACTTGAAAGTTCCTCGTGAAGGTTCCTGAGCGCTGTGCAGAGCTCTTCTCGAATAGCTCTCTTCAATTTACGTATTTGCTCAAGCAAGTTGCGGTTACACTCACCATGTTCGCGCATTGAGTGCAGCTCTATGTACTGTAGAATCTTATCGTTATATGTGGTCTCTCTTTGTCTCTCAATCTCTATCGAGGCAATTTGAGCTAGAGGCTTAATAAGCACATACTCTTGAGGCGTTCTAGGAGCTACATGTCTACAGCTTCTTACAACGTCAGGAAGTCTCTCTAGAACCTTGTCTAGTCTATTATTTGAGACGTGAAGTTGAATCATGATGCTGTAACACTGTCTTCATATCTTTGAAAGAGGCTCAACTGCTGTTCCCCTCTTTATGAGAGTTCCTGGCTTTATCACGGTGTATGCACCAATTTTGGATCCTTCTCCTATTGCTGCACCCTGCTTCTCGACTATCTTTCCACGTGGCGTCCTTCTAACAGTTGCTTCTGGCTTAACACTGTAGGTTACGACTCCTGGATCAACTATCACTCTAGGCCCAACTATGCTGCAGCTGATGTATGCATTTCTTCCGATTGTTGAGTAAGAGAATACTATGCTCTCGGTTATGTCAACGCTTGATCCTATGGTACACTCAGACTCTACTATTGTGTAGTTTCTTACTAGTGCATTATTACCGACGTACGTTCTCTTACCAATATACACTGGACCACGAACAATCGCGTCATGGTCGATTACTGCCTCCTCGTCTACTACGACTGGACCATCTTTAGGCTCAATGAGCGCTCTGTGGCTTATTCTTGCTCTTGGGTGGATATAGACTCCGATCTCGAACTCCGTCTCTAAGACTATTCTCCCGAGGTTTAGCAAGTCCCACGGAGAGTCGACTCTGCACCAAGAACCAGTCCAGTGTGCCTTCTCGCATAGTGTACCACTATCGAGAAGTCTAGGCAGGCTGGCATCAATGTCCGGCAGTATCTTCTTGATGCATGCTCTATCACACATTAGTATCCCCGTAAAGACCAGGTCAGGCTTATCTTCCTCTACTAGTCTAAGTGTGCTAACTCTTCCAGTGGATGTGTCTACCTGAGGGCTAAGCATACCCTTAGCGTTCTCGCATGGAGCAACTAAGAGCGTCACTGGAGGCTCAAGCGACATGTGGTAGTTTATTAGTATGGACAGTGCATCATGTGGAACATACACGTCAAGAGGTATCACCAGCACGCTGTCTGCATCAATCTCGCTTAAGTCTCTTACAGCCTTGATGTTACCGGATTCAGAGTAAGCATCCGTGTCCTGCGCTAACAGGTAGATCTTCTCTACTCCAAGTCTACGCAGGATGTCAACATAGCGTTCAGTCAGCGTCTTACCGCAGATGGTAAGTGCGTCAAAGTCTGCAAAGTCTCTAAAGTAGTCTTTCTCCGGCTGCCTAACTAGTACTGCCCCAATCTTGCTCATGATGCCTACTCGACTGTGACTGTCTTTGCTAAGTTCCTTGGCTTATCTGGATCTAAGCCCCTCATTACTGATGTGTAGTATGCCAGTAGCTGTAGTGGTATTATGTATGGTATCGGTGCTAGTCTGTAATCTATGTTCGGTAGCTCAAATAGAAAGTCGCTCAGTCTAGACAGTTTCTGTGCATACTTTACAGGACACAGCGTTATGACGTATGCATCTCTTGCACGCATCTCCATGATGTTGCTCACAGTGGAGTCTACGTAATAATCATCTAACACTACAAAGACTACTGGAAACCCTGACTCGACAAGGGCTATTGGACCATGCTTGCTCTCGCCAGCTGGATACGCTTCAGCATGTATGTATGCTATCTCCTTCAGCTTAAGTGCCCCCTCCATGGCTATGGGAACCCCAAGTCCGCGTCCAAGGTAGTACATGTTTTGACGATCCTTTATGTATCTAGCAAGCACCTTTGCCTTTATCTCATGTATCCTCAGAATCTGCTCAACAAGCCTAGGAATCTCCTTCAAGGACGTCAGTAGCTTACTGTACTCAGTGCTGCTTAGTCTTTCTCGCATTCTTGCTAGCTCAAGCGCAATGACGGTCAACGTCAAGATCTGCGTAGTGAAGGTCTTGGTAGCTGCAACGCCTATCTCGGGACCTGCACGAGTGTAGACTACGTGATCCGACTCTCTGGGTATTGTGCTGTCAATGACGTTAGATATCGCTATTACCTTACATCCCGTCTTTCTGAGCGATCTTACTGCCATCAAGGTATCTATAGTCTCTCCCGACTGCGAGATCGCTATTAGTACCGAGTTCTCATCTGCGATGTTCATGTACTTCCTATACTCGGATGCTATGAACGTGTGAGCATCAAGACCACATAGTTCAGTTAGCAGGTACTCTCCGACAAGTCCAGCATGATATGACGTGCCAGCACCCGTTATGAACACCCTGTCTGTCCTGTCTAAGAGCCTACATACTGACCGCACAGTATCCAGGTCAAGTCCGGTAAGCGTGTTCGTAAGAGCTAGAGGCTGCTCATGGATCTCCTTTAGCATAAAGTGTGGGTATCCTCCTTTTGTAGCCATCTCAAGACTCCACGTTATTGTACGTACTCTATCTCTCCAGCTTACTGGCACGCCATCACGCTCTATGTACACCTCCGTTGGCGTTATGTAACCAAGCTCACCATCGTGCAACACGATGACGCTGCTCGTGTACTCTAGTAGGGCTGGAATGTCGCTAGCAACGATGTTGAATCCGCTGCATAGTCCAACTATCAGGGGAGAAGTCTTCCTAGCAAAGTACACCTTGCATGGATCAAGCACCGATATCATGGCAATAGCATATGTTCCATCTAGCTCACACACAGCTTTCCTGAAAGCATCAAGAAGGTCTAGACCTTGTCTCACATACTCCTCAACTAGATGTGCAATGACCTCGGTGTCGGTCTCGCTTCTAAACGTGTGTCCTTGAGCTTCAAGTCTCTGTTTGAGCTCTAGATAGTTAGATATGATCCCATTGTGCACTACGGCAATCTTCTCAAGACAGTCAAGATGTGGATGTGCATTGCTGTCCGAGGGCTTACCATGCGTAGCCCACCTGGTATGTCCGATCCCGGATACACCGTCAAGCAGGTCAAACTTTAGCTTGACTGCTAGCTCACTTATCTTGCCCTTACCCTTCCTGACTATCAGAGCTTCTCCATTAACTACAGCTATGCCTGCTGAGTCGTATCCCCTGTATTCAAGCCTCTCGAGACATCTTCTGATAACTCTGCCTAGAGGCTCTGGTAAGCTTCCCGGTAATGCAGATATTCCAATGATGCCACACACAGTATTCTTACATCTGTTGTGAAGTAGGGTTCTTTAACTGTTAGTAAGCTCAGTGCCTCAATGAGCATACCAACGCTGTGCGAGGAGGATCTTGGGAGACTGTACAGCAAATTTGTCTGTATGTTTCAGGAAAACGTGCTGAATAAGGGACTTAACATCGTCTTTGACAGAGTATGGATGGCTCTTCACTGCATCGACATGTGTGTATACAAGAACTATGTCTACTACTTCTCTCTAGGCTTAGCTGAGTACAGAAAGATCTGGAACAACATTGCGCGAGAGCTGCTACACTTAGTGGGAATAAGAGAGGTGAGTGGGGAGCCTCTCAGGAGTGAGGTCATATATCGTGATCGACTGATGAAGATGCATCACCTAATTAACATGTTCCTCTTCAGGTACTACTCAGAGAACGAGAATCTATGTAGAGCACACGTCGACTCCGTGAAGGTAAAAGTCAGAGCAATGAGCGAGAATGCGAAGAAACTCTTGATTGCTCTAGCTCTCGACAGAGAGCTTCTGAGATACAGCTACATATGTCTAGAAGAGAAGTGGCTAGGAGAAGTCTATGCTGAGAAGATTAGGAGACTTACAGGGAGAGACATAGAGTTGAAAGATCTCGAGATAGCCACAGTAGAGCTGAACAAGGCTGGACTAATAATGTACTGTAACATCGTTGAGAGAGATCTCAAGAACTTAACAACAAGAGTAACAAACGAGTACTACATAGCACCACATCTAGCACCAATATGGAGACAGCCAGAAGGATATATAACGATGTAAGACCCGTTGCGGCATGTTGATGAAAGCTCCCGTATCTGACGCATGATGATTTCACGTACCGTCTGACAGGGAATCTTAGCAGCATTCCTTCATTAAATTTACTCAGCTCGTCGTGAAGTCATCATTCTCAGCTTTGGTACCCCTCATCACGTCTTACTGAACTACTTTTATCTTCATTTAAGTCCTCGTCTACAGATGTCGAACCAAGATTCGGCTATATGTAACGTGCTGTGGAAGGTTAATCGCGAGTTTTTGAGACTCCTAGAGTTCTCTCAGATTGGTCGTTGTCGCACAGACTTTGAGTTCTGGGAGGAGTTTGCAGATGAGTTCATCAAGAGAGCTGCTAGGTCCAGCGATAGGTACACTATCTGGCAGCTCTCGAGAATCTTGCCAGATTTAGAACCTGGCAGCACTGTGATAGATCTTGGATGCGGGTTTGGCAGACTAACGCTGTTGCTGGCAGAGCATGTTGCTAGGATCTACGCAGTTGATCAATGCTTTAAGCTACTTAGAGCTTTGTGCGAGAGAGCAGGAAATCTCTACAGCAAGGTCGAGATCATAGATTCTAGATGGGACTTCATTGAGAGCATCATGAGCAGAGCCAGACCAGATATAGCAGTACTCTCGCATAGTCTAGGAGTAGATGACCTCATGAGGGCACTTAGGCTTCTCCAGAGGTGCGTAAGAAAGGCAGTACACATATTTATTGACTTGTTTCCACTCATGTTCAGGGAGTGTTATCTTGCACTTCTACGCATAGCCAGGTGTAGCATGAGTGAACTTCCTCTGTCACCTGCTGGGATAATCTTTCTTGCAATTACGAAGCTAGGAGAGACACCTAGTGTTGAGACTACTCTGAGAGTAATGACTGTTCCTAGAGAAAAGCTGGAGGAGTTTCTCTATAACTGGTATGGTCACTTATTACCATTGTCTAATGCTGAGTTTCGTAAAAGACTCATAGAAGAGATTCTACAAGTGTCTAGAACTAAGGGAGACAACATTGAGCTCACCAGAGTTATAGCACATATATGTTGGAGAAAGGAGAGATGTTGAGCGTTCTGCATGTTGAAAAGCTATCTAACTCTGAGACAATCTACAGGATATTCTGCATTGAGCGTATAGAGGATCTCACAGACGTATTTAGGGTTCTTGTGTTAGGTAACCTTAAGCTGCTGAAGTGTATAGACTTCTGGATTCCCTCAAGAGAGATTACTTACAGGGCAGGAGTCAGAGAGCCTAGCGAGCTCGTGGGAAAGAGAGTACATGTCAGATCTGTAGGAGGAAGATTACTGAGTTTAGAGGTGCAGAGTGACGAGAGTAGACTGTTTAGAGACATTCTTCCTGTGCTTGCAACTAGGCCAGTCGGAGTGAGAGTACTGGACGACTATGTCTCGCTAGCAATAAGCGACACACTCTACGTATTAGCTCCATGCAGAGACGATAAGCTAGACCTGAAATTCATGCTAGGTAAGGATAGGGAGTTCATTGTCGGAGCATCTGTGAAGAACTACGTGAAGGCCATTAAGAAGCTTAGGGAGCTTAGCGAGAAGGGACTATTGGGAAAGAAGAAGGTATCAATAGAGGCAGACTTCGTTGTACCTCTAAGGACACTGTTACAGCTACTTGGCGAGAGGTTAAGAGAAGAGAAGCAGAAGCCACATGGCTGCTACAGCTACTCCCAGAATGAGAGAGGCAATCTTGTACACTAGTAAGGCTCTCCTCTTGAGGTCTCCAGTAAGTTTTCTTAGGAAATTTCTGTAGATTGCCACGATTGAGACCAAGTATACTGCTGTAGCTGATGAGACCCAGCATGCCCTCTTAAACTCAAGAGGCATCTCAGGTAGAAGCAAGGTCAGGATCAGTGCAAGGGCTGGAGCTAGTACAAGTATGAGTGTGACAAGTAGAATTGTCTTAACTATTGAGGCTCGTACATCAGACAAGGACATGCTAGATGCACAGACTACATGTAGCTTCTCGATATGTTAAGACTCGGTTGCTGTGTTGAACACTTACTGTCTTATGTGCTCCACAGCGTACACATATATTCCATCTAGGACTCCAGGGCCTCCTTCTCTACCATGTGGACATGGTCTGTCTTCTCCTCTGAGTGTAGTTGCCTCTTCGATATTTGCTGCAAACTGGCTAACTACATCTCTGTCTACCCCCTCGACAATTATGTCATCCTTAGTTACCTGTACCTTCACTCCTCTCGGTATCTCTAGCACTATCTTGTCTTTTCTCCCTAGGAAGTTCTCTATCACTAGCTTGTTTCCCTGAACCTTGACCATTATTGGGAAGTGAGAGTACACTATCTTGAGCTTGTATCTCCAGCCTTTAGTAACTCCAAGTATCATGTTCCTTATCCTTGCCGCGATTGTGCCAATGAGTGCCTTCTCCCACTTTTTCGCAAAGAACGTCTCGAGCACGAGCTTGCTGTCTGCATGCTGTATCAATATTGGTATGTATCCGAAGTTCTTCTCGACCTCTCCAAGTGGGCCTCTGACCTTTACTATGGTGTTATATTTCTGCTGCCTGATCTCCACGTTAACTCCCTGCGGAACCTCCAGCTCCTCCCTAAGATACGGAATACGAGGCATGCCTGAGCCAGTTGCTGACTCTGCTCTTACCTTAAAAGTATATCTACAGCTTGGCAAGAGGAGAAGAATGTCATCACTGTACGAGAAGTATAGAGACCTCAACATCATAGTGAAGACCCCTAGAGGCATAGAGAACATAGTCTCAGCACACATAGAGGAGTACCTGTCCAGCAGAGGCATAGCTGGAAGAGTCATTCCCGCACCAGAAGGCCTACTAGGGATAGTCTTCGTGTGTGGAGTAGGAGACCATAAGCAAGAAGTTGCCGACTTCATCAAGCGTGAGATACCAGAAGCCTCGCATGTACTAACGGTCGAGAAGACTGTACAGGCAAGATTAGACGACATATGTGCAGCAGTTGCAGACATAGCAAGAAGGTACATAACTAGCAGCGACACCTTTGCTATCAGGACTACAAGAAGAGGAGAACATGACTATACGTCAATCGACGTAAACGTTAAAGCTGGAAAGCTAGTACAGGAGCTAACCGGAGCAGAGGTAGATTTAGAATGTCCAAAGAGGGTGATATATGTTGAGATATTTCATGACCTAGCAGCGATATGTGTAATTCCTGGAGAGGAGGAGTACAAGAAGCTATCTCCAGGAAAGCCACTGGTACTGAACTACCTGAGAAAGATACAGATAGTACAAATGCCATACACAGGACCAGTAGAGGCATGTAGAAAGATGGGAACAAGAATAGGAAGAGCAGCACAGACATTCGAGATAGGGGCACTATACATAGCTCACTACAGGCCAGTAAGCCTTGAAGAAACACTGGCATTTCTACAGGGAGTAAAAGAGGGAATAGAATCAAGATATCAGATACAGAAAAGAAGCTACGGAAGACCCGTACACAAAGTGCCAGTCTACATATACGAACTATATCAATACGTAAGAGAACACAAAAACGAGCCAATAATAGTGACAGACCCAAGAGGACAATACATAATGCACGTAAAAGAAAAACTAGCAGAAATATTTCAAAAACACAATAAGATACACATACTAATAGGAGCAAGAGAAGGAATACCAGTAGGAATATTCAGATATGCAACACTAACAATAGACCTGATACCTCAAATAACAATAGCAACAGACTATGCAATAACATCGACAATAATAGCAATAACAGCAGCACTAGAAGAACAAGGAGTACTAGAAAAATATGAGACAAAGTATATGAAAAAGAAAAAACAAAATACACAATAATATACCCAAGCACCTTTTAGTAAGTAATATCATACAAGAGAACTTTCATACATAAATACCATAAACATCGCTCAAGCTACGAAAGTAAACAAACTAGTCACATCTAGTACATTTTTGTACGTCCATTCTTTCAATTTTTCTTGAGAACACGTGGTTTTCCTGATTCAGGAAATGTTTCAATTCTTTGTTTCTCTTCTGTGTTTAACTAAGCACAGAACTGTGTTATCTACGTTCAATTTCTCATTAGAACACCATGATCATCCTGACAAAGACACTAAAC
>JALWFJ010000026.1 GCA_027036495.1 Thermoproteales archaeon | reverse complement strand
TTTTGTGGAGAACAATAATGTTCAGCTGCATAGCACAATCATGCAGCAGACCAGGAGGGAATTCCTTAAACTCATGTTAACCTCGTTCCTAGCACTACCTCCATTAACCATTCTAGCACCACCTCTAGTTGAATATCCGCTTCTTGAGAAAATAAGACAAAGAATACTTAGAGTAAAATACTTCAAAAGCGAAATTCTTGAAGACACGATAATTCAGGGTGATACATACAGTGTGTACTATATGCTAACGAGGAATGAATATAATATCGAAATCAAAGGGCATAAAATAGTACCAGGAAATGTAATAGAGGACTATGTTGCGATATATGCAATTGTTTCCGAACCCATCAAGTCATTAGTTGTGCCAACAATCCTTATAAGGTGGAAAGAGGATGAGAATCACGACTATGACGTAATTTACATGGCAGCCGCAGATGACGAAGAATACGTTATCGGTAGATTTGTTTGTGATAAGAAAAATGATAACGAGTTGATTAGGATAACGTTTAGAGAGGCGCTAATTAGAGCGCGTCGAAGAAATTTCATGAGAGTAATTAGAACAATAAGATTAATAAGCAGACTTGTGGGAATAAAGCTGGACGGAATATTATTTGGAGAAGGTGAGTCACCATGAACGATCTGTATCATCTGGAACTATTCAAGTTGCCTGATGAATTAAATCTTCAAGAGCTTTTTGTGAAGATACTAGTGAGAATAAGCAAAGATCTCCTTACAGGGAAAGATCAATCCGATAACTCAGAGGGTTACTTCTGCTCTGCTCTCCCTGTAGTTCCTGCGGTAGCAGTGGTAGCAGTAGTAGTGGTAGCGGTCGAGATTGCTGGTGCCTGGCATATCTTTGGCGCATGGGGGCACATTATAGCTGTGGCAATATACTCTAAGCTATACGCCTTCGGATCCTAGTTTGAACCATGATACCCAAAATTGTAACGTTCATGCTTACCTACAAGTGCAACATTGCTTGTGATCACTGCAGTGTGTGTTCTGGTCCTTGGAGACAAGAAACCTTGCATGAAGATGTAATTTGTCGAATTATTGATGATATTTATGATATAGCTTCAATCGAAGTCTGTGTGTTCACAGGTGGAGAACCGACACTGTATGCGGACACTCTTAAACGTGCCTTAAGTTACGCATACTACAATGGTTTTATTACGAGAGTTGTCACAAATGCATGGTGGGCTAAAAATTATAATAAGTCTTTGAAGTTCCTCGATGATTTAAGGAGTGCAGATCTCAAAGAGTTAAATATTAGTTATGATGATTTTCACGCTAAATACATTAGCATTAACAATGTAATAAATGCTATAAAGGCCGCATTGGACCTTAACCTGAGAATAGTAATTGGAATAATAAGATCAAGAAGTTCGAAAATAAATGCACAATATCTGATGAAAATCTTCCGGGATGAAGGAATTGACTGCTCAAAAATAATGTTTGAAGAGGACTACGTTCAACCTGTGGGTAGAGCAGTCTATACATTACCTGAAGAAGAGTATGTTGAAAGAAAGGACGTGCTAAATTCAGGATGTGTGGACATACTCAGAGTAATAACGGTTCATCCCGATGGAAGAATCACTGCATGTTGTGGTCACACAACGGCTAATCCGTACGTAAAGGAACTAGTTATAGGCTATATTAACTCGGGAAGCATTAAGGAACTTATCAAGAGAGCACAAAAATGTTTACTCTATTGGTTAATCTTCGCCAAAGGTTCTATGAAAATTATGAGAGAGATACTTAATGTAACTCCTAGTGAGAAAATCTTCCATTCATGCCAAGCATGTTATGTTTTATTCACAAAATACAGGCTTCATCTATACAAAGTTCTAACTGAGAAGAGACACAAAATTTTAGAAATGTTACTAATGTAGCGCACGTAGTAGGTATGCATATTCACCTTGGAGTTAACCTTCTTACAGACCCGCTTACCCTACTGGCACTTATAGTCTTCATAATTTCGTTTATCTCTTTAATGTTTATATTCTTGAGATGCAAAATTAGGGTACTTTTATATAGCGCGTTACTTATGCTTATACTTATAATCTTGGAATCGCTGACCATATACGCAGCTTATAACTGTGGCCTAGACATTAGTGAAAGCAAGATTATGCTCAGACACATGGGTTGTATTTCATCATTTGTAGGTATACCCTGCGAATATAGTTTCAACATTAACGATATTGAGAAGGTCATCGTTACAACATGGGATAAGTCTCCATGTAGAGTTGAGATAAGAACACTTGGTCTTGGAACACTTGTCGTGAGCTCAGGATATTTTAAGACAACCTGTGGTACAGCCCTTATTCACCATATTGGTGAATATGCACTGATATTCGAATTAAAAAGTGGAAAGTATGTGATAATTGGTGCTTCAAGAGAGGCTATTAACCGTATAGTCAGTGAGTTAATTAGACTCGGTTTAAAATCAATAATTGAGTTTAGAAACGAGACTTCGCATGCGGTTGCACGTTAATTTGCTAACTTTTATTTTTATAGTCTCTAATACAGAGGTTCTGATGTGCACACATAAAGTATTTTTCCATCTTCTGTGATCACCTTGTACAGATACTTGCACCTGTACTGTGCTATGAGTGTTATAGGTCCCTCGGAAGTGTCACAGTAAGCCCACCAACCGAGAAACCCACGATTACCGGTACACATTAAAGGCGTGATCTTAGGTACATTGTCAACAGCTAGTATTGTAGAGACTTTGTAACGTGACGTTTTTCCAAGTGCAGACTTGACTATGAGTTCCCTATCAGTGAAATGTATTTTCGATGGGGTCAAATATAGGCCAAACAAGATTACTAACATTACTACTATAGTTACTTCTAAGCAAATTGCTAAATAAACTATGAGAGGTAGCTTCCCGATAAGTAACATTATCACTATAGGAGCTGTGAGAAGTACAGGCACAGTTATTATGCCGACTTTGCTATAACTGTTAATTTTATCGATGAAACGGTCAGCACTTACATGTTCGTGACTCATATTCTGACACCCTACGTGTATGACTAAATAAAAGGTTCTTAGTCGATTACTAGGTGTGTTCAGCTATACAGTATCGCTTAGCGAGTACCTTTCCTAAGTACTCCCCTATTTATAATCATTGGACTGCTATTTGGCAATTTTTGTAATTTCATCACTATTTGCTATTGGACACCGAATGAAGATTGTAGTCTATCTGTTAGTCTTGCTTACAACTGTCATGAGGACAATTGTAATGTTTGTATTAATATTTTACCCGTACATTAAATGTGAATTTGTTGGAGTAGTTATCGGAAACAACACTATAACCTTAAGTGTGTCTACGATACCTGAGTGCATATACGTGACGAAGCTGGAAATAGGATATATAATCTCATGTATCCCAATAGATTAGATACGTGGTGTATCTACGGGATTGCATGTCCAGACTTTTTGGCAGGCATTTTTGAGATAAACAATAAACATGCTATTGTCTTTGTACATAATTCTGACAGAATAGTAGTGGTGAAATCAGAAGACAAAATAGAAGTATTAAAGTAAGTGTAGACGGAAGGTGTCACTCCTTTACTTAAGTACTAGTCAGGAAGGGACTTTTCAAGACTCAATTAAACATTTTTAAGAGTGGTATTCTCTTGATGTGACTGAAGGTCATGGGTAGGAGAAGAAAGACGAGAAAACGTATTTTGCTTAAGCCGCCTAAGAAGTTGCCTAAGGTATTTACCTGTCCAAACTGTGGCTCAACGACTGTCAATGTTAAGCAGGACAAGAAGGCTGGTAAGGTCAAGGTTGTCTGTGGTAGCTGTGGTCTTGAGGCAGAGTTTGACCTTGTTTCAGGGTTAATGCCGGTGGATTACTATAACAAGTTTGTTGACCTGTATTATCAGGGTCTTATAAAGCCTAAGAGAGAGGAGGTGATAACTCTGTCTGAGCTTGGGTCTGTTGCTGAGGGTTCTGAGGAGAGTGTGTCGGAGGAAGAGACTGGTGAGGTGGAGGCTGTTCCTCTTGAGGAGGGGGAGTCCTCAGAGGAGGGAGGTGAAGAGTAACGTTAATTACTTGACCTATCTATCTCCCTAACCTTAACTAATGGGGAAGGTCAGAGAGTATATTGCTAGTGAGGTCGAGCAGAGAGGCTCTATACATGTGACACTGCTTGATCCCGATAAGGTAGATATAGACACTTTTGTGCGTTTAGGGAGGCTTGCAGAGGAGTCAAGGTCCTCTGCAATCATGGTTGGCGGTAGCTTGGGCGTGACTGAGTCGCTACTCGATGAGTACATACGCGAGCTTAAGCGTGTGGTTTCTCTCCCAGTTATTCTATTTCCAGGAAGCGTTGCTGGACTCAGCAAGCATGCTGATGCTGTCTGGTTTCTAACTGTGCTGAATAGCTCAAATCCGTACTACATTGTTGATGCTCAGGTTCAAGCATCTATACTAATATACAGAAGATACTCAAACCTCGAGGTACTTCCTCTAGCATACATCATTGTTGGTGATGGAGGAACTGTAGGTCTCGTGAGTCAGGCAAGAGTGCTTCCCTATGATAAGCCAGAGCTGATACTCGGGTACATACTTCTCGCGCGATATCTCGAGATACCGTTTGTCTATCTCGAGGCAGGAAGTGGAGCACGCTCTCCAGTACCTCCAGAGATAGTGTCGGCGTGTAGATCTGCTTATAATGGCTTCATGATCGTGGGTGGAGGCATTAGGGATGAAGATACAGCGTACAGCATCGCAAGAGCAGGCGCAGACATAGTTGTTACTGGCACGCTCATTGAGCGAAACCCAGACAAGCTTAGCAAGATAGTTAGAGCCGTCTGGAGCGGTGGACATGATCGCCGGAAGACAAGAAACCTGTAGTAGAGTCTGTAAGGCTAGATGCTGTCAAGGACCCAGCCCCACGTTAACGGTGTTTGACGTTGCTAGGATACTGAGGTACATTCAAGCAAGCCCGAGAGATTTAACAAACTACTTTGAGATATATACGCACAGCGAGTACACAGAGAACATTCTTCCTACACGTACAGGGACTAGGCTATCCAGAGATACGCTACGTGTGCTGAGAGAGAGACTGGGAGATCTATACGAGTCCCTCCTAATAATCAAGCTGAGAAAACGTGAAGATAACTCCTGCATATTCCTCACAGAAGACTACAGGTGCAGCATCTACCCTGTTAGACCACTTGGATGCAGAGCATATCCACTCAAGGTGACGGGAGTTGATGAGGAGTGTCTTCTGGTTAGGTACGGATTTAGCCTTGAGGAGGAGCAGCGTTACTTGAAGATGTATCTTGAAGAGCTGTTTAGGCACTACAGGATGCTAGTCAGCAACTACATTGACAGCATTGAGAAGCTGGTAAGGGCTGTGGAACTTGTGTGGAGCACAATATCTATCTAGCTCTTAATTTGAGCACTTAGCTTGTCTACAGGCTTTAGACGTGTCACATCAATGTTGCCAGATCTCTGTATCGATGAGAAGGCTGTAGTCATAATATTGTTCAACAAGTATCCTAGCCTAAAAATACTGTCGCTCGCTAAGAAAGGAGATCACTATGTTGTGGAGGCTGTCTTACAGGAAAGCAGGGTAACAATACGCGTAACCTGCTCTGGCGACGTCCCAGTGAGAGACAGGATAGAGCTATGGCTTAGAGCTCACGTTGAGCCTAGATGTAGAACGCTATTGCAGCGTACCCTACAACCTCTTCTGTCGCTAGTAAAGCTAGGTCTCCATAGAGCTCAGGTTGCACTTTTATTACATCGCCAGAGGTCGCATACTTGAGCAGCTTCACCTCTCTCACTCCAAGCTCTCTAGCAGCAACTATTGCTGCACCTACGGCACCATAACCACACGCTGAGACTGAGTACTCTCTCAGAATGTTGTAGAATCCTCTTAGGTCAAGACTTAGCACTCTCTCTATCGCCTTAGAGTCCTTCCTCACCGCGACCTCGTAAGGCTCATAGTGCGTCCAGTCCGAGGAGGCTACAAGCACTACTCTGCCGGGGCCGTATCTCCTCATAACCTCGGCTACTGCCTTACCGATGCACTCGGCGATGTCGATCTCCTGATAGAGCAGCGTTATCGGGACTATCCTGAACTTAGCATCATATAGGTACTGAAGAAAAGGTATCTGCACCTCGAGCGAGTGCTCTCTCTGGAAAGCATACCAGTCTACCTCGAGGCTCCTACACAGCCTTACAAGCTCTCTCGCAACATGCTGCTCAACCTTGACCTCTCCTAGAGGAGTACTCCAGACCCCCTCATCTGCTATCGCTACTGGTGCTCCAACGCCGTAGTGGTTTGGTCCAATCAGTATCACTACCTCAGGGTCATGATACTTGTAGAGCTCGGCGTATGCGTGTGCCGCAACTGGTCCAGAGAATATGTAGCCAGCGTGTGGCACCACGACTATGGGCACACCTCTGTGCTGCAGGTTGGGACTCTTTGATGGCAGGCCTCCTGGACCTAGAGGATGCTTAAAACACCACTCGATTCTCTTTACCAGCTCGTCTCTCTCAGCCTCGTAGAATGTTCCTGCAGCTGCTGGAGGCCTAATACGTGTCATAGTGGTTCTACCTCTCTGAGAGTGTTTTTAGCTTGACGTAGGAGTTCGCTAAAAGTTTCGTTGATGCAAGCCTCACTGAGTTATTCACTACACCCATAAATCTTGCAGCTCAGACATAGACTCGCGAGATGCCAGACCTGTTCTATGACCTGTTCATGAGAGAGCTGCAGAGAGAGAGGGAGAAGATCTTGGACGGGGGTGGAGGAAACAGCCTGCTAAATGGCCTGCTACAGGAGCTGAAGAGACAAGACGTGTGGAGAAGACTAGGAGGACTAGAGAAGCGGCAAGACTACGCGGTAGCTGCAGTTGATGGGGGAGTGAGGACCGTGGAGTTCAGTGATGGCTCTGAGCTGATCATAACGAGAGCAGTAGCAGTGAACAATTATGGACACAAGCCAACTAGGAAGGTGAACGTGAAGTACCTTCCAGTACCGAGCAGTGCTGCATACTGGACGTACCTCAGCATCTCCGAGCTGGATGCAGCAATTGAGTGCGTGCAGACAAGCCTCTCCAAGTTTGAGAGGAGGGAGAAGTACCTCCTGATGGATGGAAGCTTGTACTCCAAGCTCACGGGAGCCCTACACAACCTGATACTTACGAGAGGCTTTCTTGACCTATACTACGTTCCGGAGATAGTAGAGTCACTGAAGAAGCTGTGCAGCTTGCTAAGCATGTGTAACGAGCTCAACGTAAGGATCGTGTTCGTCTCAAAGAACTCCAGCCTAAAGATACTGAAGGACCACATAGTGTTCACAACGCTGAAGGACCTAGTGCGTGAGGGTGGAGCCCTCAGAGTGAGCGCAGACGTGTATGAGATATTTACCAAGGGAGCAGAGTGGTACAGCATAGTATGGCTGAGAAGATACAGGAAGAAGCTGGTTGAGCTAGCAAGCAGATACAATGGAGTCAACGTAGACCTCGTCAGGAGAGGAATAAAGGTAGCAATAAGTCAGTCAATAACGGACACCTGCATCCTTGAGCATCTAGCACACATGCTGGGCGTGTCACTGGGAATATCTAGAAAGCTTCTCCTAGGCGTCGTGGATGCTTACATGAATGATAAGAAATTAACTAACATAGACTCACTAATGAAGATGATATTTGATAGAGTTGAGGACAGCATAATGTTAAGAATGTCTAGCGATAAGGAGGCAGAAGAGTATAGAAACTCTGCGAAGGAGCTGAGAGAATATATAATGAATATTCCTAGAATACTGTTAACATATCTCAAATTTAGGAAAGATGACCCACCAATACTTGTCGAGGTGCCGATATATAGGTGGAGACTCTTCGACGAGACAATACCTCCAAAGATATTCTACGACAGCTACAACATGTGGGACGTCATAGAGATGCTGTACAGTGAGTACAAGGATCCATACCACTACAACAGAGTGCTGTGGCTAGCACACGAGTATGCAAACTTCAGAGATCTAGAGTACAACGAGTACTTGATGGCGATCATGCGCACACTCAAAGAGCACGTCAAAGGAAAGAGAATAAGGATACTGCTGGTAGGACCCCATGAGTGAGCCAGTAGGCTACATAGTTGCTGTAGAGCCGGGAGTAGTTAACGTCGCGCTGCTGAGGAAGGACGAGATAGCTAAGTACGACTATGTGTACTTCATGCTAAAGGACAAGATAGAGGGCAAGTTAATGCCTGTCAAGGTAATTGGACAGATAATTGACGTCAGACGCACACCTTACAGGATAAGCACTGAGGCATACGTGGCAGACGTGATAGAGTTCACACCTCAGGATAGCCTGATAGAGGTCATTGTAGGCAGGGTACTAGTGCTAGGATACAGGTACAACGGAACAATACTGAGACCCAAGACAACGCCACCTGTAGGCACACCTGTCTACCTAGCAAGCGACAAGGATATCGAGGAGCTCGTCAAACTGCCACCAGACAGGGGTCTACACATTGGCTCTCTTGTGACTAGACCTACGATCCCTGTGTCACTTGACGTCTATGGACTTCGAAGGCATCTCGCAATAATCGCAGCAACAGGAAGTGGAAAGACCTGGACAAGCATTCTCCTGATAGAGGAGCTGCTCAGGAAAGGAGCAACAATCGTGGTGATAGATCCTCACGGTGAGTATGTGCCCATCAAGGACACCATCCACAGACTAGGTCCAGAGTACAGAGATGCCGTGACTGTGCTCAAAGTTGCACCATACCAGATAGGAGAGAGAAAATACAGAGTGAGTCTAGCAAGCATAGACAGCGACACTCTAGCCGCGATACTGAGAATACCTACATCTGCAGCAAAGATGAGGTATGCACTAACGTTGACACATAAACTCCTGAAAGCGGTACGTAGAGCCACAGGTAACAGACGTGTGTGTACCCTGCGAAACCTCATGAAACTACTTAGACTGGTTGCTGAGGGAAACGTAAGAAACGTTCAGAACATATTATCTCTACTTGGAGTAAAGGCAAACAAGGACGTCTATGGAGTAATTGACGAGAAGAGCAGGAGAGTGCTAGAGAATCTCATATCTGAGCTGAAGGAGTTCTCCGAGGATAAGAGAAACAAGACTGCAGCTGTCTCAGTGTTGATACGTCTGAGAAAGCTCAAGTCGCTTGGAGTATACACGTACTTCTCAACTCCTCTAGATGTGCTCCTTAGACCTAGGCACATAACTATAGTTAACCTTGCTGGGGTGAGCGATGAGGTGCAGGACCACGTTGCTTACCACATACTTGATAGGATACTGAAGGCTAGGGTGAGGTATGTCCGAAAGCTGCGTGGACCTAAGTACCCCTACCCAGTGGTGGTAGTAGTGGAGGAGGCCCACAGGTTCGCACCCTCAAAGTCCGTGAGAGGGACACTCTGGAGCAGAGACGCACTCATAAGGATAGCCTGTGAGGGCAGAAAGTTCGGAGTATACCTGATAGTGATAACGCAGAGACCCTCAAGAATAGACTCAGACGTGCTAAGTCAGTGCAACAGTCAGATAATTCTCAGACTAGTAAATCCTCGAGACATAGACGCAGTGATGCAGTCTAGCGAGCTAGTAGACGCAGAGATCTCAAAGCTGATACCCCATCTAAACGTTGGCGAGGCAATAGTGCTTGGACCAGTAGCACCTCTGCCAGTAGTAGTCAAGCTACGCGACAGAGCACTTGAGTACGGTGGTGGAGACATTGACCTAGTCAGCGAGTGGTCAAGAAGCATCCAAGCCAGGTTCGAGTTTGAGAGAAAGTTTTGTAATATCGTTGAGAAGATCCTCGATGCCAAGATCTCAATGAGGGATGTACGTAGAGCACTTCTCGAGGCGGCGTCAGTAGAGAGCTACGATGTTGATGGAAATGTCCTGTCCGGAACCGTGAGAGGAGCGTACGTGGAGATAAGACTGGGAGAGGGAAGCTGGAGCTGCAGCAAGTGTTCTGGGACGATGTTGACGCCCTGCATACATGTGCTCACACTGCTAGCTAAGGCATACGTAGATGGCAAGTTAAGGCTGGAGAAGTAGACATACGCAGGTGATAACTTAATGCTGGTAGCACACCTGGCAGACATACACATTGGCCACAGACAGTATGGGCTTGATCAACGTGCAGAAGACTACGCTCATACCTTCAGAAGAGCAATAGATAAGATACTTGAGCTCAGAGAGGAGAAGGATATTGACCTGGTAGTAATAGCGGGAGACCTCTTTGACACAACTAGACCAAACCCAAATGCCTATGTTACGGTGGTTGACTGTCTCAGGAGACTTGCAGAGGCTAAGCTTAGAGTGATCGTCATCAGAGGCAACCATGAAGCCCCCATACTAAACCCAGTAGATAACCCGCTTAAGGTCCTTGCATCAATGCGGCTAGTCAGGTACCTCGAGACAGACTACGTCGACGTTGGCAATGTCAGGCTCATTGGGTATGGGTGCACGTATAGTGACCTTCAGAACAAGCTCTACAGCGCGATATCGACCATGATAGACCCAAACAAGGTCAATGTAGTGCTTCTTCACCAGTACGTTGAGGGAACGCCTTGCTCGTACATGATGATGAACCTTGACTACTACACCATTAGCAAGAAGGTCGTGAGCAAGCTGTTAGAGAGCAGTGACACAGTGTTTCTCTGCGGACACATACATGATCACAACGTCAAGCATCCCGAACTGCCAGTCTACTATCCAGGAAGCTTAGAGATATGGGACTCAAGAGAGTTCGAGACATACTGTCTAAGAGACAGCAAGCTAGTCAAGGTGAGAGAGCAAGCAACCAAGGGCTTCCTGCTTATCGACATCAGTGAGTCAAGTGGTAAGGTCAGAGTAACCCCAGTCCAGGTGGAGACCTCTAGACGCATGGTCAAGGTAGAGCTAGAGTATGAGGACGTAGATCCTGTAACGTTCAAGAGAGATATGACGTACCTCGTCGAGAACTTCGACATACCTCAAGCTTACCTACAGATAGAGGTTAGAGGAAGACTAAGAAGAGGATACTCAAGTAGGGATCTACAAGCCTCTACCTTCAGGAGACTCTTCAAGAAGGCGATAAGGGTAGACGTCAAGCTCGACCTTGAGCGCGAACATGATAGAGATATTAGAAAGAGGACAGAAGCTGTAAGTAACGTGTACTACGGAATTGACACCATAATAAAGAGAGCTATAAGGGAGGTTCTGAAGGGAGATCCAGATCTAGACAAGATTGAGACCCTGCTCATACAGCTCCTAGGCAAGGTCGAGGAGGGCGATAAGAGCGCAGTACTATCACTCTTAGAGCGACACCTTGGTCTCACGATAAGGCACGAGATGGACATATCAACACTATTGTCAGGAAGAAGAAGGTAACTTCTTCAAGCACTCTGAGACATGACGCAGATAGTTGAGCTGCACCTAGAGAATGTCAAGTCAATAGTTTCAGGAAAAGCAAGATTTACCGAGGGAGTAAACTTCATATACGGACCAAATGGTGCTGGAAAGTCTACAATCCTCGATGCAATAGCATTTGCACTATATGGCTCTGACTGGCTCAAGCGCGTTAGACTGAGACTCGCGGATCTAGTAAGGGTACACTCGAAGCATGCTATCTTCAGGATAAAGATCAAGGGAGTCGATGGAAAGATGTACATTGTTCAGCGTGTAATTACGCCTAGAAGAACCATAGAGGGTAGTACCTACGTGATGACAGAGGATGGAAAGAGAGTAGCAGCCAAAGACAAAGATGTGACACAGTTCGTTGAGAAGATACTCAACGTACCGCTAAGCGTCTTCACAGAACTACTCTACGTCAGACAAGGAGAGCTAAGAGACATACTTGAGACCACTAAGAGAACAGAGATCAAGCTAGACAGAGTCCTAAAGATAGAGGCCCTTGAGAAGCTGAAGAGCGAAGGACTACGCGAAGCCCGGAGAATGATAGAGGCCCACATCAGGAGACTTGAGGGAAAGCTATCCTACCTAAGTGACGACATTGTCAAGATAAGGAACGAGCTAGGAGCCATATCTAAAGAGAGAGATAGCCTAAGCAAGAAGATAGCCGAGCTTCATGAAGAGCTTGAGAGAGTCAGAAAAAAGAAGCAAGAGGTAGAGCAGACCATAAAAAAGCTCGAAGAGCTTAAAAGCAAGCAGAGAGAGCTTGAGGCTCTTCTCAGTGCAAAGCTCTCAGAGATTAATCGACTCAACGAGCTAGCATCACAGCTAGAGAGAAAAGTCAAGAAAGCTGATGAAGTCAAACTAGCTCTTGAGAAGCTAGAGAAGGAGATCCAGTCGCTAGAGAACATCAGACAGGAACTAGAGGAGCTAAACTCTAGGAGAATGCAGATAAAGGTAGAGATGTCCATGATAGAGCAGAAACTTCAACTGAGAGAGCACTTAAGCAGAACCCGCGAGGACTACCTTAGAGAGATTGACAAGCTAGAGAGCGAGCTGAGAAAGATTGAGGACTGTAAGAAGAAGCTCGTAGTCATAGAGAGGAAGCTTAACAAGATGGAGAGCCTCAGTAAGAAGCAGGAGAACATAAAGGAGAAGATATTTGCCACTAGGGCAACAATAGAGAAGCTGAGTGAGGAGCTAAGACTTCTTGAAGAGAGCGAGAGCACATGTCCTCTCTGCAAGAGACCCTTAACAAGAGAGCAGAGGGAGAGTCTACTTGAGGAGAGAAGAAGCAAGCTCAGAGAGCTTCAGACGAGACTTAGCAAGCTTCTGAAAGTGAGCTCTAAGATAGAGACGCTACTGTCATCCTACGAGAAGGTAAAGGAGAGCTACTTTAGATTGAAGGAGAGGATAAAGGACGAGGAGCGCGTCCTAGAGAGACTCAGTGAGCTTAGAGATAAGCTTAGGAGAATAGAGAAAGAGCTCTCACAGCTAGGGGACATTGATAGCAAGCTTGAAGCTCTGAGGAGGGAGTATGACGAGGTTGAGAGAAGAGCTAGAGAAGTAGAGAGTAAGGTTAGACTTCTTGAGAGTCTTAAGAAGAGGAGAGAGGAGCTTCTTCAAGAGCTCGCTGAGTGTCAACAAGCACGTGCCAACTATGAGAACATTATGAGCCAGCTAGAGAAGCTTGCTAGAGAGGTTGAGGAGATTCAGAAACAGCACAACAAGATCGTGAGTGAGGTATCGCTGCTTGCAGAGCAAGAAGACCTGTATAGTGCCATAGTTGAGGAAGAGGAGAGGCTTCAAGGCGAGATCAATACTCTATCTGGGAGACTGACAGCTTTTCATCAGCAGGAAGAGAAGCTGAAGTCAGAGCTTGAGTCTAAGGTTAAGGAGAAGAAGATGTTAGAGTCCGAGCTAGAGAAGTACATTAGCGCGCACAGGTTTGTATCTAAGCTGATAGACGTCACTGAGAGAATTAAGCCAGTCATAAGGAGGATATTTCTGGACATGCTGAACCAGGAGCTGAATAGCATGTTCACAGAGGTCTGCCACAAGTCTGCCTTTGTTGGAGTCAGGGTGACGGAGGACTACGACATATATGTGAGACGTAGAGATGGCGTAGAGCTACATGTTGAGGCTCTCTCAGTGGGAGAGAAGAATCTTGTAGCGCTACTGTTCAGGTACGCATTAGCTAAGATAGTTCTGGGATATGTACCCTTCTTCATACTTGATGAGCCGACAGAGCACCTGGACGATGAACACAGAAGAAGGATCTCTCAGTGGATAAAGGACATATCTAACGAGGTTGGGATGATAATAATAACCAGCCACGTTGATGCCTTTGAGACCGTCGCAGATAATCTCATACGTGTAGAGCTGGTTAACGATAAAGGAGAGGCAACATTTAGAAACGCGTGACCCTACAGTCGCTTCGTGAAGTTTGCTCTCTCTGTAGCTGGGTTTGACCCAACAACAAGTGCGGGAATAACCCTAGACGTAATTGTCTTCAGATCATTAGGGGTGTATCCTCTAACTGTACCTACAGTACTGACTGTGCAGACTCCTGCAAGAGTCAAGGAAGTGATCAAGGTTAGATCCGACTATGTTGACTCACTGCTCAGCACTATTCTCGAGAAATTTGATGTCTGCAGCGTCAAGATAAGCGTTCTTGGTAGCCCAGAGACTGCGAGCATCGTTGCAGAGCACCTAGAGAAGGTCAAGTGTCACATAGTTGTTGATCCAGTGATAAGGGCTGGCGATGGCACCACCCTGACAGACCCAGAGACCCTACGTGTGATAGAGGACAAGATCCTGCCGTTAGCAACCGTGGTCACACCCAACGTACATGAGGCAGAGATCTTGGCAAACATGGAGATAAAGAGCGTTGAGGACATGCGCACCGCTGCAGAGACTATAGCCAGCAAGTACGGCATAGAGCATGTCCTTGTCAAGGGAGGGCACTTGCCTCAGGGAGACTTCATAGTTGACGTGTTCTACGACAAGGGGTCAGTGTACACGTTCGTGACACGCAGAATATACGGAAAAGACATTCATGGAACAGGATGTGCATTCTCTGCAGCCATAGCAGCGCACCTAGCTAGGGGACTCACCGTGCCTGACGCAATCAGGGAGGCAAAGAAGATAGTTGAGCATGGCATAAGGTTCAGCATAGACGTTGGAGAGGAGAGAGCCCTAATAAATGCCTACAGCTTCATTGAGCTAGAGCTCGAGAGGTACAGAGTCACAGAGAGATTGAAAGAAGCTCTCAAGATGCTAGAGAATAGCAGCGAGTACATAGTTGAACTCATTCCAGAAGTCAGGTCAAACCTAGTGTATGCTCTTCCAAGCCCCTATGCAGAGAACATAAGTGATGTAGCTGGTGTTCCAGGAAGAATAACCTGTGTAGGAAAGAAGATAGTGCCTGTTGGTGAGCCAACATTCGGAGCTTCAAGCCATCTAGCACATGCAGTGTTGACGATGATGAAGTACTTTCCCGACGTTAGATCATGCATGAACATAAGGTACCTTCCTGAGCTAGTGGAGATAGC
Organism: Thermoproteales archaeon; assembly: GCA_027036495.1. Lineage (GTDB taxonomy): Archaea > Thermoproteota > Thermoprotei > Thermoproteales > Thermocladiaceae > JAADER01. The sequence goes on along the minus strand of JALWFJ010000026.1, from coordinate 537 downwards.
ACGTGAGCTAGGATACAGGATCTCGTCATTTAGCAGGACCGAAGAGCCCATAGAGGTCAGGGAAGTTGAAGGAAGATCAATAACGTGGGGAGTTGAGAGAGCTGTGAGGGGGCTAAGCGAGCCTCCAGACATAATATATGACTTGGGAGGGTATGGAAAGGAGCCTCAGATAAGAGTTTTTGGACGTGACCCCGTGGAGGTCGTGTACAAGATAGTTAGGCTAGCCGTAGAGTATCTAAGGAGGAGAAGCTAGAGTAGCTAGATCTCTTTCAGAGAGTCTAGAATTACTGGAACAACATCGTCATACATTCTGTTTATGACATCAGAGACCGGGATCTCACGCTCCTCGTCTCTTACAAGACTATTAGACACTAGAAGCACAGCTGCTGTCCTGACACCTCTCAGCGCACCTATCACGAACAGGGTCGCACACTCCATCTCTATAGTCTTAAAGCCGATCCTTGAGAGCCTCTTGGCCAGGTCAGGACTCTCTACGTAGAACATGTCATTGCTCATGACTCTGGCAAGCTCAACTCT
>JALWFJ010000025.1 GCA_027036495.1 Thermoproteales archaeon | reverse complement strand
GTCGATGTCGACGGTAGATTGACCATGGCGGGTGGAATAGATATTCACTCTCATGTCGCAGGTCCAAAGATCAACATTGCTCGCCTGATGAGACCTGAGGATCACTATAGAACTAACGTCCCAAGAGATCATTATCCACGTGCACACTGTGGTAAGTCTGCTCAGACAGTGATTAGGACAGGGTATAGGTATGCGCAGATGGGATACACCTTAGTGTGTGAGGCTGCTAGTCCAGCACTCAAGACTAGACACACTCACGAGGAGTTGAACGATATGCCCATCGTCGACAAGCTCACGTACATACTGATGGACTCAGCCTGGCTAGGGCTAGACTACATTGTTGAGCAGGACTATGAGAGACTGGCAGTCTATGTTGCATGGCTTCTGAAGACAGTAAAGGGGTACACCATCAAGCTCGTGGATCCAGGTGCTGACATAGCGTGGTTTCATGGCTGTGGTATTGGCTTTGACATAGACGACCAGGTGCCAGAGTGGGAAGTAACGCCACGGGAGATAATATACGCATACTGTAGAGTCGCACAGATGCTCAATCTGCCTCATGGAGTGCACCTACACACAAACAAGCTTGGACTGCCAGGAAACTATACCACACTACTGGAGTCGTTCAAGACTGGAGAGAAATCTGCATATAAGGACAGGCTAGTGCTACATGTCACACACATACAGTTTACATCCTACAGGGGAGACTGCTGGTACAACTTTGCCGGTGCAAGCGAGGATATAGTCAAGGAGCTAGAGAGATCCCCTCACGTGTCAATTGATCTTGGCCAAGTGACCTTCGGCAACACTACTACCATGACCGCTGATGCACCCTTCGAGATAGTGCTGTATCATCTGGGAAGATGGAAGGCAGTGCTACACGACATAGAGGCAGAGACCGCCGCTGGGATAGTCCCCTACACGTACAGGAAGAGAAGCTACGTGAATGCAATACAGTGGTCGATTGGTCTAGAGGTGACGCTCATGCTTAGACGTGAAGACTTGTGGAGAGTCGTGTTATCAAGTGATCACCCAAATGCTGGACCCTTCACGAGATACCCAAAGATAGTGATGTGGCTCATGAGCAAGAAGGCACGTGAATGGACGCTCAGAGAGCTCAACCAGCGAGCAGTTAGGAAGATGCTGCTTCCATCGATCGACAGGGAGCTCACATTTTACGAAATAGCGATGATAACCAGGGCGGCACCCGCGAGGATACTTGGTCTAGCACATGAGAGAGGAACGCTACGACCGGGAGCAGTAGCGGACATAGCAGTCTACGATCTTAAGCCAAGAGACTTTGACCCCAACGAGAATCCAGAACTTCTCGAGAAGAAGTTCTCGCGTGCTTGGCTAGTGCTGAAGAGAGGCAAAATAGTGGTCAAAGAGGGAGAGGTGATACAGGAAGTTGAGGGTGATACCCTGTACGTAGACGTGAGAGTACCCGATGAGCTCAGAAGAGACGTTGTTAGAGAGCTGAGAAGCAGATTCAAGAAGTACTACTCAGTAACATACACGAGCTACAAGATTGGGGAACACGAGCTGAGAAGACCATATAAAATCACCGTGAAATCCGACATAGTCCACGGAGCGTAAAACTTATAAACACTCACGAGACTCAGAGTCCGAGCCCCCGGTAACCCGGCCATAGCCGGGGCGTCACACCCGGTCTCATCCGAACCCGGAAGTGAAACGCCCCGGCGCCGGCCGTTGTACTGGGGTCCGAGAGGCCCCGGGAAGCGGCGGTGCTGGGGCCGGGGGCTCTATCTTCATAACTTCCATCTCCTACTTTTCGCCTCCATGGCTCAGTCCTGCTAGGATGAGACAATGTTTAATTGTCTCTCGGTTGACACACTTGCAATGAGTGAGCGTAAGGTGAGCATTGGCGTCGTTAAGTGCGGTCTTATTGGGTCGTCTGCACTCCTAGAGTATGCACTTGATGAGCGTGCTGATCGTGAGGATATAGTGGTGTTTACTTACTCTACTGGATCGAAGATGCTCGAGGATCTCTGTGAACGTGTTGCCAAGCTTGCTCTTGAGGGTAATCATGACTTGTACATTGTTGCTTCACCTAACGCGTCTCTTCCTGGACCTACCAGGATCAGGGAGATCTTAAAGACAGGTGGTAAGCCTGTGATTGTTATTAGTGATGGTGCTGCTAAGAGTGTTGTCAAGAAGCTTGAGGAGCAAGGATTTGGTTACATAATTGTGCTTGGAGACTCAATGATTGGTGCTAGAAGAGAGTTCCTTGACCCAACAGAGATGGTTCTCTACAACAGCGATGTCCTGCGTGTCCTGGCCGTGTGTGGAGTATACAGACTCATTCAGAGCGAGATTGACAGAGTGATACGTGAGATTAAGGAGGGTAAGCAGCCTACACTTCCAAGGGTAGTCGTGGATAGACACGTGATTGTGCAGTACTCAGCATTTAAGAATCCTTATGCCCTAGCTAAGGCAATCGCGGCATACGAGACTGCTAGAAACGTTGCAGATTTGACGTATGAGGCTTGTTTTAAGATCAAGGAGTGGGAGAGATACACTGTGCTAGTTGCAGCAGCGCATGAGATGATGAGGGCTGCTGCTCAGACTGCGGATCAGGCAAGAGAGATTGAGAAGTGTGGTGATCATGTTGTTAGACAGCCCCATGCACGTGATGGAGCCACACTATATAAGGAGAAGTTGATTGAGAAACCACAGAGAGTGTGACCGAGATCAAGCTAACCTTACTGACGGTACGTACAGTTGAGCAAGGAGTGTTCATGGAAGGTAAAGGAAAGTACTCGCGAGAGTACCTCATAGCATTACACACAATATACCTGAACCCAGCTGACGCAGCTAAGATACAGGTAAGTCCCGGCGATCTAGTTAACGTCAAGTCCTCCATAACAGGACAAGAGATTACCTGTATCGCCAAGGTTGACCCTCACGTGAGAGAAGGCACAGCATACATGGCATATGGCTTTCCTGTAAACAAGCTAATAGGCTCAGAGACTCAGGGCACAGGAGTGCCAGACTATAAGAACGTGCCAGTATTGGTCACAAGGTCTGCTAAGAGTCGCGAGGAGTTTGACAGCTACATTGAGAGCCTCATAAACACGGTATTGAAGATCCCGGGTGTAGGTGATCGTGAGGTCAGTCCAGGGGAGGTAGCTACACTGAAAGACGTTGTCTGCCCCTTCTGTGGTCTCCTCTGTGATAATCTGAGTGTGCGTGTGTCAGGAACAGTCATAGTCGACGTGTATGAGGCTTGTGTTATTGGTAGGTCAAAGTTCCTGAACTATCACAGAGATAGAGTGCTCAAGCCTCTACGTAGAAGAGAGAACGGTGAGTTCATCGAGATCTCTCTAGAGAGAGCACTTGATGAGGCTGCTAATCTGATAGCGAGCTCGAAGTACCCTGTCTTCTATGGGTGGAGCTGCACTACCTGTGAGGCAATAAGAGAGGCTCTTAGATTGGCCGAGCTTGTGGGTGCAGTCATCGATAATACGTCCTCTGTCTGTCATGGGCCAACAATGATGGCTGTAGCAGAGACAGGACACTCAGACTTCACACTTGGCTTCACTATACACTACGCAGACACCGTGATGTTCTGGGCCTGGAATCCAGCACATGCACATCCAAACTTCATGTATAGGTTCATACAGAGAGAAGGTAGAGCTTCTCGAGGTAGGAGAAGCAAGAAGATAGTAGTTATTGACTGTAGAGATGTTGCTCCTGTAAGAGCTGTCAGAGTAGATAGCTCAAGGTGCGTTGGCTGTGATCTCTGTGTTGAGTACTGTCCAGAGATAATTAAGAAGCATCCTAGAGCACCGAGCAGACTCGTGCCTCAGAAGTACATTATTGAGCGAGAACTATGTAGAGAGTGCGAGTTCTGTGCTAGAATCTGCCCTGCCGGAGCAATAGAGGTAGAGTACGATAGAGACCTTCTTCTACAGGTAGAGCCTGGAAGAGACTATGACCTCCTGACTGCACTCAGGGTGCTGCTAAGAGGACTAGAGGTAGAGAAGAGCAGGATTGCTGGAAGAGTGCCGAGAGAGAAAGTTGAAGAGCTTGTAGACGCTCTTGAGAGATCCAGGTACGTCATCTTGTTCTTCGGCGTTGGGTTAACGCACAGTCATGGCAAGTTTAAGAACATAGAAGAGGCAATAAAGTTCACACATGACTTGAACGAGCACACCAAGGCTATCATAATAGCAATGCGTGGCCACTTCAACGTCACGGGCGCCAACATGGTCTTTCTGTGGACCTATGGTGCACCATTTGGAATAGATCTCTCAAGAAGATATCCAAGATACATACCTGGAGTAACAACGACTGTCGACATACTGAGAAGAGGGGAGACCGATCTCATGCTTGTCGCAGGCGCAGATCCAGCATCATCATTTCCAGCGGATGCAGCTAGTCACATGAGTAAAATACCTGTGATCCTACTCACACCAAAGACCTGCAAGACACTTGAGTATGCAGACATAGTCATGCCAGTTGGGTTAACTGGAGTAGAGGTAGAGGGCACGGCCTACAGACTTGATGCCATACCGATAAGGCTGAGGAGGATTGTACCACCACCACCAGGTGTGAGATCAGACGAGGAGATAGTGAGAGAACTCTACACGAGAGTAGAGAAGTTACTCAGAAAATAGACTACAGATCAGATCTTCTCAGTACTCATGTTTGCTTCCTCTTACCATAGTACTTTCTGAGAATAAGATGTTGCTCCGTTGGTGATGTCCTAAACGTCTCAAGCACGAGATCACCAATCCCGATGTAGCCCTTGTCATATAGTAGGTCTACAAGCTTCTCCACACCTTCAGCATAGCTGTCAGCATCTACGTGTAGTGGCTCTAGACCCCAGATCAGAGAGAGCTTTCTTAGAGTCTTCACACATCTTGACCCAACATATACAGGTACTCTAGGTCTACATGAGGCAACTGCTCTAGGTAAGCCGCCAGTCATCGTGTATACCGCCAATATTGACCCAGTGTCCTCAGCAAGAGATACTACTCCTCTCGCAAATCTGGTCGTTGAGTCACCCTCAACATTTATCTTCTCAGGCTCAATGACAGACTCTGCATATAGTATTGCTCTCTTAAGCCACTCAACAGCCTCAAGTGGGTACTTTCCGATGCTTGTCTCACCTGTAAGCATCAGTGCATCAACTCCCTCTCTCACCGCGGTGAACACATCATTTATCTCTGCCCTAGTCGGCACAGGTCTCTCAACCATCGACTCGAGAAGCTGTGTAGCAACGATCACGGGTTTTCCTCTCTTTCTGGACTCCGAGACTATCTTAGTCTGCAGCCAAGGCACCTTTTCTAGCCCAAATATCATGCCTAGATCTCCTCTAGCTACAAGCACGATGTCTGCTCTCTCAATTATCTTCTCTAGGTTAGCTACTGCGCTCCTGGTCTCGATCTTGGCTATTATGCCTGTATCTGGTGAGCCTAGACTAGCCAAGACCTCACGTACAGTGTCAACGTCTTCAGGTTTTCTCACATAGCTCACTCCAACATAGTCAAAGTCTAGCTCAGCTGCAAGCTTGAGAGCGTCTAGGTCTCGCTGAGTCAGTGTCGGCAAGTCGATCTCCTTGTCGCGTACGACCAAGGCTTTACCTGACTTGATGACGGCGTCAGTCAGCGCACGTACAGTCAGCTTATCGCTGCTCTTCTCAATTACTGAGAGCCTAACTTTGCCATCATCCAGCATTATTACGTCTCCAACATCGACGTTGAAGAAGACTCTCGGATTAGGTAGCGGTATCTCCTTCTTGTCAGCACTGCCAGAGTCTGAGAGGACTATGTAGGCAATCTCTCCAGCCTTCAGAAAGAGTGGCGAGTCAAGTTTCCCTATCCTGATGCTTGGACCTGTGAGGTCTCCTATTAGTGACAGAGGCCTACCTGCTCTTGACTCATGTTCTCTCACAAGCTCAGCATATCTACTCCATGTCTCTCTGTCTCCGTGAGCAAAGTTTATCCTAAAACCTGCGACTCCGATCTTGATCATCTGCTCCACTATCTCAGGTATGGCTGAGGATGGACCAAGCGTGACTATTATCTTAGTTCTTAGGTATGCCATGTAGGTAGTTAATATGGAGCTGACAAATATATTGGTCAGCTAGTAGCGGCTTCCTCATCGATGTCAGGTCGGCCATTGCTCATCACCTAATTCTTCTACGTCTCCAGAATGCAGTAAGTGAGTGTTGCGTGTATGCGGCTATAAATCCTCTTGCCTCAGCATCGCTCGGGAACCACCCCTTGAAGTAGTCTGCAAGGCTCTTGTCATAGCTTGCAAACTCTCCCTCACGCCCAACTACTGTCAGTGACCCCTTGTAGAGCTTAAGCTTCACTACTCCGCTGACCCACCTGTTCACCTCTTCTATGAAGAGCTGAATCTCCTCTCTGAGTGGCTCAATCCAGAGACCACTGTACACGAGATCGCTCCACAGCATGTCTACTAGCTGTTTGAACCTCCACTCATGCGGCGTGTACGTTATCTTCTCTAGATCTCTATGAGCCTCAGTTATAGTTACTGCTGCTGGAGCCTCATAGACCTCTCTTGACTTGAAGCCAACTGCCCTGTTCTCTATGTGGTCTATAAGTCCAACACCACACTCACCTGCAATGGCGTTGAGTGACTGAACAATCTCTATCAGTGGCCTAGCCTCTCCATTAAGTCTCGAAGGTACCCCGTTCCTGAACTCAAGCTCGATGTAGACTGGCCTGTCTGGTGCCCTCTCTGGAGGCTTCACCCACTCAAGAGCATCTTCCGGCACAGGATTCATCGGGTCGTCCAGCTCTGGACCCTCAATGCTTCTAGACCAGAGATTAGCGTCAATGCTGAATCTCTTGTGTATCTCTGGCACAGGTATGCCATGTCTCCTAGCATACTCGATCTCCTCTGCACGCGACATGCCCCACATCCTGACTGGGGCGATTATCTCGATGTCTGGAGCAAGTGCACGTATCGTGGACTCAAACCTTATCTGGTCATTGCCCTTAGATGTACATCCATGAGCAATCGCATCAGCACCCTCTCTCCTAGCAACCTCGACAACCTTCTCAGCAATGAGTGGCCTAGCAAGCGCAGTACCTAGCGGATACTTACCCTCATACATTGCATTAGCCATGATTGCAGGTCTGATGAAACGCTCAACAAACTCAACCTTAGCATTGATCGTGTAGTGCCTTACTGAGCCAATCCTGTACGCACGCTCCTCAATCTCACTGAAGTTCTCAGGCTGCCCCACATCAACAGTGACAGTGATTACCTCACAGTTGAACTTCTCGATCAGCCACCTGATACACACAGATGTGTCTAGACCGCCAGAGTACGCGAGTACTACGCGAGAGAACTTTGTACTTGAGGAGCTCGTATATTAACCACCTCTCAAGCAGTTCAAGACTGCCTTAATAAAGGTTATTGTGTAGCGCAATGGAGAGCAGATACCGGTAGCTTGCCAGGGCTCCTCTATGCTCTGTGTAGCTACTTTCTCTCCTCTATTGGATCTCCAAGCACTAGTCTTGGATATATGCATAGACTCATTAGCTCCTGCAGCAGTAACTTAAACGCGTATGGCACGACTACTTTTGCTATTCTACCTTTGTCTCCATGTATTGGGCAGACTGGCTTCTTCAGTCTCTGGTCGTACCAAGCTATCATTCCACAGTCTTCACAGACGTATATTATGTACTTGTCGCTTGCTTCTACTAGCCTTTCTCTTAGTAAAGCGGCTGCTCCGTGAGCAATAAGGCAGTCACGCTCCATCTCTCCTAGTCTGAGTCCACCCTCTCTTGATCTCCCCTCCGTTGGCTGCCTCGTCAGTATCTGCACAGGTCCTCTTGCTCTTGCATGAATCTTGTCTGCAACCATGTGATGTAGCTTCTGGTAGTACACTACTCCAATGAAGATGTCTGCCTCGAGCTTCTTTCCGCTTAGTCCACTATACATAACTTCCTTTCCGTCCCACCTGTAGCCAAGCTTGATTAGTGCCTCCTTCAGCTCGTCCTCAGTTACTCCCTCAAATGGTGTTGCGTCTACCAGCACTCCTCTGAGTGCAGCAACCTTGCCAGCCATAGACTCCAGTATCTGTCCAACCGTCATTCTGCTTGGCAGAGCATGTGGATTTATTATTATGTCAGGAACTACTCCATCCTCAGTAAATGGCAGATCCTCCATCGGCAAGACCATCCCTATGACTCCCTTCTGTCCATGCCTGCTAGCAAACTTGTCACCAAGCTCAGGTACTCTCTCCTCGCGAACCTTGACCTTGACCAGCCTGTAGCCCTCGTTCGTCTCAGTTATGACTACTTGGTCAACTATTCCCTTCTCTCCTCTCCTGACTGTGACTGATGAGTCTCTTCTTCTGAGAGTTGGGAGGCCCTCGATGAACCCTACGTAGAATCTTGGAGGTGATGTCTTTCCTATGAGCACCTCTCCACTTGACACAAACACCTCCGGAGAGACTATCCCATCCTCGTCAAGGTGCGCATAGGCCTCCGCACCCTTGTAGTCCTTCACGTCTGGTGATGGAATCTCTATTCTATCCTCCTCTCCTCCAGGATACTTTATCTCCTCGGCCTCGTACGTCCTGAAGAAGAAGCTCCTGAACATTCCACGCTCAATTGCTGCTCTGGACATGATGATGGCATCCTCCATGTTGTATCCAGTGAAGGTCAAGAGAGCAACAATAGCGTTCTGTCCTGAAGGTCTCTTATCATAGCCTATGAGCCTTATCCCCTTCGTCGTGACAAGCGGTCTCTCTGGGTAGACCATGAAGTGTCCTCTGCTGTCCATCCTGAACCTGAAGTTAGCAACTGAGAGTCCAAGACTCTGCTTAGCCATCGCAGCCTCGTACGTGTTTCTTGGTGCCTGGTTGTGCTCTAGGTACGGTATTATGGACGCTATTGCCCCAAGCATTATCGATGGCACTATCTCCATGTGGGTACATCTAGACAGGTCCTCGTCAGGGTTTACGCATATCAGCGCATTCTCCTCCTCATCAGCATCGAGGTACTCTATCACACCCTCCCTAACTAGGTCGCTCCAGGTTATCTCTCCTCTTCTCAGCTTCTCTATATGTTCAGGTCTAAGCTTAAGCTCACCATTCTCAACTATGAGCACTGGTCTACGTAGTCTGCCACCATCACAGTTTACCCTAATCTCTCTCCTCTCCGGGAAGTAGGCGACGTTGATCTCGTGGCTTATGAGGCCCCTTCTCCTCATCTGTCTCAGCGTCTCAACAAGCTTATCAGGATCCTCGTGTATGCCTATGAGCCTTCCATTCAGGTAGACCTCTGCTCCTCTTATCCCAGCTCTTCTCGCATCTAGAATAGGCTTGACTCCAAGCTCGATCAGCAGCTTCTCTACTTGTCTCTCGTCAATTCCTACCGTTATGTTTGCCAGAAGTGCAAGATTCTTCACTAATCCACAGTTTTGACCCTCTGGAGTCTCGATTGCGCACAGTCTGCCCCACTGCGTTGGGTGCAGGTCACGTGCCTCGAAGTGAGGCTGCGTTCTGCTCAGACTAGACACAACTCTCCTGAGGTGACTCAGTGTTGAGAGCCTGTTTGTCCTATCAAGCATCTGAGACACACCTGTTCTACCACCAACCCAGTTACCCGTAGCAAGTGCATGCCTGATTCTCTCTGTGAGTATGTCTGCCCTGACGAGAGTCATTAGCTGCGGCAGCTTACCTCTCGTGTACATCTTCTCCAGCTGTGACCTCAGATCCTGCAGAAGCTGTCTGAAGACGACCCTGAAGAGCTGAGCCATGAGCTCACCAGCAATTCTGACCCTCTTGTTCGCCATGTGGTCCTTATCGTCAGGTCTTCTCCTCCTTAGAACCATCTCCACTATTCCCTTAACTATCTGGCCTAGGAAGAGGGCCTTCCTTAGTCTAGTCTCGGCACTTGAGTCTGTTCCAAGATGCGGGAAGAGGTACCTGTCAAGAACCTGCACTGCTCTCTCTATTCTGACATCTCTAGGCTGACCAACAGCAATCTTGCTACCAATAAAGTCTCTAGCAGCATCGACTGTAGGTGCTATCTGGCTAGAGTATATCAGGGATGGGAACAGCTCCTTCTGAATATCCTCGTCATCGCTCACTGCCAGAACTATGTCCTCGTCAGTCTCGAGTCCAAGTGCCCTCATTACCACTGGGAACGGTATTCTTGCAGGTACTGCCCTCATCGAGACGTATATTATGCCGTCTCTGTGTCTCTCGACCGTGATCGTGCTTCTGTATCCAGGACCTAGAGATATCACCTTGGCAACATGTGTTACCGAGGCCTTCTCGCCATAGTCGTAGAAGGGCTTGTTTGGTGCAAGATCTTCCTGCGTTACCAGCACTCTCTCGCTGCCGTTGATTATGAAGTATCCTCCAAAGTCCTCAGGATCCTCAAGCTTATCAACAAGCTCCTCTGGCTTCAGACCATAGAGGTTGCAGTACTTCGACTTCACCATGACTGGGAGATCTCCAATATACACCTTCTCGCGAGACAGCTCCTCATTGTTCACGTACAGCGCCATCGTGAGCTGAAGTGGGGCAGAGTAGGTCAGGTTTCTCAGCCTAGCCTCAACAGGATAGATTATGTTCTCACTGCCGTCAACCTCCTTGACGCGTGGTCTACCAACCTCAATCTTCTCGAGCTTAACGTAGAGTCCCGGTATCTCTGTATATACTCTGCCAACCTCCTCAATTATCTTCTGAAGCTTGTCCTCTACGAAGTCGTTAAATGACTCTATCTGGTGTCTAACTAGTCCCCACTCCCTGACGTACGCCTCAACTAGGACCCACCTGTCCTCAAAGGTTGGGAACTTTCCCTCAAGGGCTCTTCTAGATCTCCACAGAGGTACCGGAAGTCGTCCATCATTGACATGCTGCTTGCTGCTGGCGGACATAAAGCAGGCTCAGAGAAGCTTAAGCATCCTGTAATAAAAAGCTTCCTAGAGCTAGCTCAAGAAGGGTATCAACATCGCAGATACATGTTGACATAGCACAGTGCTACCCCACTTTTTAACCTTGAGCTTACATTGAGGCAACAGTAGATGCTGAAAATATGAGCAGTCTACCCAGCAGCGAGAGCCCCATAAGACTCTACTACAGCCCTGACCTCAACGCCTACTTCTTCAAGTACAGTCACGCTAGGAAGCTGAGCACACATGTAGAAGATGTGACCACACGGTTCAGGTACTGGACAGATCCAAGACCACTGATGCCGTCAGATCTCAAGTTCCTTCGAGAAGCACACAACCTGCCGCTAGACATTAGACAAGCATTCACGAGCATAGTCAAGAGCTGCACAACAATAGTCAACGTCAACAATGACAGCGTGCTTGACCTAGTGCTCGAGTTCATGTGTAACGGAGAGATACTATGTACAGTAAACTATGACATGTTCACCGAGAGCTTCACGCTAGTTCCAGGAAAGCTAGGTGCCTCTATTCTGCTAAAGGAGAATTGCTGCAATGTCGTAATTACGGATGAGCATGCAAGCAAGATCCTGGAGGTCAGAGAGAAGATAGAGCATAACCTGTACGTTGCAGTGACACCAGATGGCAGAACCTGTGGTTCAGGAATTAGAAGAGGTAAGAAGATAGTGATAGCGAGGAAGTGGATACCTGACTACCCAGAGAAGGTGCTGCAGGTGCTCTCAAGAAGACGAACAACCTACAGAGAGCTCTACGAGCTTAACAGAGAGTACATTGAGGAGAGAATAGCCAAGACTAGGAGAGTCGTAGAGTACTTCGAGAAGAGACATGGAAGGAAGGGTATATTGAGCTTCTCTGGAGGTAAGGATAGCCTTCTCGCACTGCATCTCCTAGTTGAAGCTGGGACAAACTCCGACATAGTTCATGTAGCCATAGAGAATGGAGACCCACCACACCTGACAGACTACGTGCATGACATCGCGAGGAGACTGGGGGTAAACATAGAGATACTTGAGACTAGGTGGAGCAAGATTGAGAGATACCTGAGAGAGCTAGGTATGCCAACACGTGGAAACAGGTGGTGTACACCGCTGCTGAAGTTCACGACAATGCTCAGATACATTAAGCACAGGTATGGACTATCAAGCATAGTCAGCTACGTAGGCAGCAGAAAGTCTGAGACTCTGAAGAGAAGCATAAGACCGGCAACATACATTGACTCAGAGGCTGGACTGCTCACACATGCAGTATGTTACAAGTTTCCCAAGCTTCTAGAGTACCTGTACCTCTGGTATCAAGCCAAGCTTCCACTCTTTAGAGACTACATGATAGGTATGGAGAGAGTAAGCTGCGTAATATGTCCATTCAAGTCTTGCTATGAGCTGCGACTCGGAGAGCAACATTATCCAGACCAGTTCAATACCTGGAGACCCTACATTGATGAGATAGTCAGGGCACTAGTCAAGAATCACGCACAGCTAGAGAGAGCTTACAGAGTACATCTATGGAGATTCTATCTACTTCACAGAGAGACTAGAACCATCGCAAACATAGCTCACGTAGACGTGAATAGGCCACGAGAAGTACAGCGCAGAGCAAGCTGGATACTGGCAAGCACCGTGGTGAGAAGAGAGAATAGAGACGCGCATGTTGTTAGGCTCAGGCTACCAGTAAGGTTCTGGAGACCTCACAGTCTAGTTATGAACATCGAGAAAGTGATGCGTGAGCACGTGGAGAAGCTTGAGGAGAGGAACAACATGCTGTCTCTGAGAGTATCTGGCACGGACATAGTCCTAGATAGGTCAGGGGAGGTGAAGATAGCAGGTAAAGATCTTGAGAAGCTGATCTCGCTATTAAAGCTATGCTACATGACCCTGTCCTGTATTGAGTGTGAGCACTGCATGTACAACTGCCCGAGAGATGCAATAAGCATGCCATTCACAATTGACGCGACTAGATGTGAGGGATGTGGTAGATGCGTAGACTCATGTGTTCCCTGTAGGTATCTCATGGACATGCTTCTCTACAGTGAGCTCACTAGCATAAGAGAGGCTAAGGCTCGAATTGAGAAGATAAGAGAGAAGTATAAGGAGATTCTTCTCCAGATGAGAAGACAGAGCAACATCGAGTGGCTTCAGACATAGAGACAAGGACTGCCGGAATTCTTCCTGAGTGCCCTACGGTACCAATATAAGGCTACCTTACTTGAGGATTACACAATGTGTGCTCTACCTGGTCTTCCAGGAATTAACCCTAGAAAGCTACAGAAACTGCTCAAGAACAGCGGACTAATGCAAGCACTGTCTAACATCAAGCTTGAGGAGGTTCCTGGCGTTACGAAGGTCGAGATCTACCTCAGTGATGGCACAAAGCTTGTCATAGATCATCCCTCAGTGTCTAAGATAAGCGTCGCGGGACTACTGGTATTTCAGATCCAGACCACCGAGCAGGCAGCTAAGAGGGTCCCAGCCACGACATCAACACAGCAGGCACAGCCGCTAGACATAGTCTCTCCCTCTTCAGAAGAGAAGAAACCCTTTGCAGAAGAGGACATTGAGCTCGTCATGCAAGAGACAGGGTGCTCAAGAGAGGAGGCAGTGAGAGCACTAGAGGAGACTAGAGGAGATCTTGCTGAGGCAATAATGTTGATAAGAAGAAAGAGAGGGACTTGAGACCAAGATGCTGGATACTGTTAGCTGATGGGTATCTCAAGATTTGGTAGAAGCTGAGCAACGTTTTTAAGGACAAATAACAATGTAGTAACTCGGACGGGAATATGTGTGCACCAACAACAGTAATAACACATGCAAGCATGCTATCATCAAGCTCAGCGGCACTGATGGGCGTGATGCTGAACCAGATCCTTGGATTCAGCATAATAAGCGCAGTGCTAGGATTCAAGATAGTACGAGGACTCACTATGATTAGGTTCAAGAATCTAGGTCTAAGTCGCATCACTGAGCCTATCAGAAAGTTCCTTGGTGCTATACACATTACTAGCAAATAGGCGCACTAAAAGTGTTCTTAAAAAGTCTTTTCAAACCTAGAGTTCTCCAGCTTGAAGCTACAAATGATTGTTTTATGAACTGTAGAATATGTATGCGTAGAAAGAGCTCGCGTCCCATAGGATATATCAGCCTGGACGACTTCTCTCGATTACCTCTGAAGGAGTTTAAGGAAGTTGCATTTCACGGCTGGGGTGAACCTCTTCTTCACCCTAAGCTCTTTGACATGGTTAGGTATGCAAAAAAGCTTGGTCTAAAAACTAGTCTAATAACTAACGGTTTTCTAATAGATAGACGTCTTGAGGATCTACTCTCATCTGGTCTTGACGAGCTAGCCATAGGGATATACACACTGAATGGCAGAGAGAAAGTTCTCAAGAACGTTGAGCTTCTGTTAAGGAACAGAAGTGGCTCAAGTCCACGTGTGCTGTTCGACATAACGATACTGAGGGAGAACTTAGAGGAGATCCCTAGAATTATTGAAACTGCTGCAAGACTCGGAGTCGATGCTGTTGTCCTACACAGACTATTCTACGCACACGATCCAGAGTTGGTTCCACCATCAAAGGATGACGAAAAGAAACTTTTCTCGCATCTGTCAAAGATTTCTGACAAGCTTGGAGTCAAAGTCTACCTGCCACAGTATAAGAGAACTAGACCTTGCATTGTTACCCTTCAATGCATGTTTGTTACTTGGGACTGCAAATACTCACCTTGCTGCTTTCTAGCCGAGATGGGTTATCTCGTAGGAGATGCTAGAAAGGAAGACGTATTTCATCTCCACAAGAAATTCCTGCTGAGAAGGGAGGTAGATGTCTGCAAGAAATGTCCTTGGTGAACTAAGGTCTTTTGGCATAACGTTCATTGCCGCAGCTGTAAGTTATCTTCTCAATGCATCGTATCCTCAGAGAATTCTAGCGTTCACTGGTGTACCCTTCGCAGCTTGGGGTATACTAAGCGGATTTACTTGTGTATTATGGATTTCCCTTGCTCGCGAGATTGGTGGTAAAGGCTGTGGAGTACTCTGCTCCGCATTAACTGCAGCACTCATACTATTAGGTGGAGCTTGGTTCGGAGTCTCATATCCATACGTTGTGGGAGTAATCGGACTTGCCTCATTTGTGATAATGGGGGTAGCAACAGAGCTCATTAGCGGTGGAGTAGGTGCAGTGCTGTGTCTAGTAATTAACTGGCTGTGGCTTGGACTAATATTTAGTGCATGGCCTCAGAATGTAGCAATGTCAATACTCATAGCGGCTGCCACATTTATCAGCGGTGAGGTTGGGTCCAGGCTTGGAAGAGCACTAGGTAGGAGAATTCTTCACTACGTAACCAGCTAACTGGCTAGCTGGGGTGCGTAATTCTCTCCAAGATTGATAACCCCGCCTCGTCTCTGTCTGCTTTTCATACCGTAATACATTTTAACTCATACTTTGCTTCGTGTGATTGGTATGTGTACTCCGGTTTCTGTTTCGTTGATGTATGCTGGGTCTGTGTTGGCGAAGATAATGCCATACATAGTATCAGCAGCAATACTAGCAATAGGAGCAGCACTACTAACAATCACACACAAAACACACAGAAAAACAACAACAAACAAAACAGCAAGGTGATTTACCATGGCAAGCTGGAGGCTTGCGGCAGCCTTTGTGCTGTCAATTGCAGCAAGTATCTTACTGACAATAGCAGTATATAATTACATAAACTACTCGAAT
>JALWFJ010000024.1 GCA_027036495.1 Thermoproteales archaeon | reverse complement strand
TAGTAGAATCTTCCGAGACGAGAAACATTTTTACTATATCAATCCACTATCAGTGGTACATGACTAAACTTACCTTCCCTGTCCTCATAATAAACATGAAAACATACTCCGAGTCTCTTGGAAAGAGAGCCCTAGAGCTGGCCAGAGTTGCCGAGAAAGTGTCCAAAGATCTTGGCGTCTGTATAGCTGTGTGTCCTCAGTATGTTGATCTGAGACTGGTAGCAGAGAACGTAGACATACCCGTACTTGCTCAACACGCAGACACAGTTGATCCAGGTGCACATACTGGTCATGTAACACTAGAGGCTGTGAAAGATGCAGGTGCTATTGGGACACTAGTTAACCACAGTGAACGTAGACTAAGACTAGACGAGATACGTATGGTAATTGAGAAGGCACGTAGACTAGACCTGGTAACTGTTGTGTGTGCAGCAACAGCCGAAGAGAGTGGCGCTGTGGCTATACTGAACCCAGCAGCTGTCGCAGTTGAGCCACCTGAGCTCATTGGTACAGGAAGAGCAGTATCTAGAGAGAAGCCAGAGGTTATCACGAGAAGCGTTGACTTGGTGAAGAAAGTTTCGCCTAACGTGCCTGTCCTCTGCGGAGCAGGAGTAGAGAGTGGGGAGGACGTTAAGAGGGCTCTAGAGCTTGGTGCTCAGGGCGTCCTAGTTGCAAGCGCCATAGTTAAGGCTCCAAAATGGGAGGATAAGGTACGTGAGATGGCTCTAGGGCTTCTACCTAGGAGATAGAGTTTCTAGCTGTTAGAATCAGCAGACTTGCTGATTCTCTTATCGTTTCTTCTCTACCTCTCCCACAACTTCCCCATACATGTTCACTGGGAACTGATGTCCACACTTGGGGCACGTTATGTTGAACCCCATCTCATACCATGATTCTCCAATCTCTATCTCAAAGACGTGTCCACAGTTTGGACATTTTGCTCTCACCTTCAGAAGTCTCTCGAGAGTCCCGCCAGCATACTCCCAGTCCTCAGGAAACTCCCAGCTCTCGCTCATTAGGGCTCTCGTCTAACAGCCTAGCTTTTTAAATGTTCTATCTCATAGCCAGAACAGGACGAGACGCTCTCTGTAGGCCTCGTCAAGCTTACGCTCCACAATCTTGAGCTCTGACTCGTGGAAGAGTCTAGCAAACCTCTCCAGCTGCTCGACAAGCTCCTTGCTGCTCGTGTAGCCTACAGGTCTGTAGAATACCCTCCTCTTTGTCCCATCTGGATGATACTCGACCGTGAATCCCTCAACATAGCCTCTCTCTGGAAGCTGCCCAAGCTCCCCCTCGCCATGTATCTGGATCGCGTACCCCCTTGTTAGGCCGTTCCCAAAGACTATTCGCACAAAGATGCAGACTCTGTGAAACTCTCTGAGTATTTTCACAACGTAGTCTCTATACCTCTCAGGCTCTCTCACTGGTGGTAGACGCTCAACAAGCATGATGTCACTACACCTGAAGTCACTCTCTAGCTTACTCAACATTGATAGCACGGTCTCATCACTGTATGTTACGTGTGTAACCATTGATAATATAGCTTAAAGACAAGAAAAATAACAGTTCTCTACACAGCCAAGCGAGACTGGCTTATAGCTAGGAGCGAGCTCTAACTAGACTGCCATGAGCGAGCTTGACATACGGAGGAGAGTGAAGCCGCACAAGCTGAGGGAGATTGAGCCTTACATCACCATAGTTGAGCGTATAAGAGACTACGGAGCAATAACTCCAGAGCTCGTGCTCCAGCACTTGCCGCCAGAGCTGGAACATGTCCCAGAGAGAGTTAGAGAGGTCTTCAACGAGGTCGTGAGAAGAAGAAACATAACCTTTGCAGAGATAGTGACACAGTACAGAAACATTCCGAGAATAGACATCCTTACTCGACATATAATACTGTATGAGTGTGTAACCTGCGGAGTTAAGGATCTCAGAACCGAGGCCCTGCTAGAGGTCCTCAGAGACGTATATCCAAGAATAGTCGACTTCATAGAGAACCCAGAGTACAGAGACATTGACAGAGTCATTGACGAGATAGCTTCACGATATGGAGAGTCTAGGATAGATAGAGCTAGACTAACACAACATCTAGTAAAGTTTGCGTACGGTGTCAGAAAGATAGTCCGAGCATACAAGTGTGACGTCTTTGAGTGGCTAATGAGAAAGAAGAAGTACAGAGAGCTTGAGCAGGACCTTAGAATATTCTTTCCGAGAAAGATGAGCGAGAGAGACAGAAGAGCCCTGAGAGCAATAGTCAGGATATTCTCTCACAGAACAAACGTCCCCATAGCAATATTCATCATAAGATCAGGCGAGTACAGGAAGTACGTATCCACAGTCGACATGTACACTGCACTAACCACAATGAGAAGTGGAGCTTTCCTCATAATGAAGCTTGACAGCAAGAAGGTAGCTGAGCTTGAGCAGAGATTACTTGCCTCCTCAAGCAGCGAGGACAAGATTATAGTTAGACTGTGCTCCATCAGGGGAATAGTGAGGGCCGTGGCAAGGCTAAGCCTAGACCCCATACTCTACGAGAGAGGAGCATTCACGATAGGATACAGGTACTGTGCTGGAGAGAGATGCGGTGAATGTCCTATAAGAGATGTATGCAAGAAGTTTAAACCTATAGTCATAAAGTAACCATGTGTCTCCTCCAGAGACGCTAGACAAGATTCTAGAACAGATCATACTTGAAGAGCTAAGTAAGCTTCAGAGAGGAACTAAGGTCAGAACACTAGACTTTGTAAATAACATAGTCAACAAGCTCAAGGAGAAAACAGGAGAGATAAGTGAAGAAATGGAGGTAAATATCAGAGGAAAGATCGTTGATATACTCTGGGAACTTCAGAGAAAAAAGATCGTGAAATTCGAAGAAACATTGATCAGATTCGAGAAACTATGAAGAGAGTATAGACGCTAAGCACGAAGATTGACTTATAAGTACAGACACCACATTATATACAAGGGGGTCAAGCAATGGTTAAGTCAAAGAAGGCTTGTCCAACAAACTTCCCAAGCGTTAACCTGAGAAACACAAAGATATCACAGCTATCTAAGGGTGCAATACAGGAGAGGAAGGCTAGCGAAAGAGAACAAGAAGAAAAGGAGACTAAGATAAGGGTCATATCTAAGCCCACATACAAAGTTGACATAATACTGTCATAGATCAGACCAGCTCCGCCTCATCAACAATCAGGTTACTGAGCTCTCATCACACTTAGCCAACTATGTCATAACCTAATACTAATATCTTCGGCGGTTCTGTCAGCCTCAAAAAGAATGATGACAAGGCCGCGGACTCCGACCTGTGATGACAGGACAACCAGCTGAGACTTGCCAATTAAGGCCGTCGAGATGAAAATCCTCTGCGAAACAGTTTAAGTTAGACGAGCTCAGAACACGACTCCAAGGTCGAAATTAAAGGCGCCAAGACTCGCTATGTTGCCCTCTCTCGTCTAAAAGGCTCTAGCATTGCTAAGTATACGTGATTAGAAACACTAGACTAAGGTCGAGAGTTCTTATAATAACCGTGTGTTTTAAATGAAAATAACGCAGCGCAGTTCAGACATAGGACTAAGCTATACCATATCTCGTATTTCGATGTTCACATTATGTTGTCTTGGAGGTGTCTGCGAAGCCCATACTTCTGAGAAAGAGAAGAGCTCTTCGACCCCTCAACGTGTGGTAAAGATATTGTGGTGGATGTTCGTTCATTTTGCAGTGATGAGGTTCTCCTTTTCTGATATCTGATGAGCCCACCCTTAACTGAGTATGCTTGTAGGACATATTCAATCGATGTTGACTGAGATTGCAGATAAGCTCTTGCGGAGATTTAATGTACAGTTTAGATTACCTGTACTCGTTGGTGTTGCGAATATAGAGGATAAGCTCTGGCTGAAGCTAAGGAGGAAGCATCCCTGGCATGCTCACCCAAGAGAGCTCCTACCTACAGCAAGGTCAGTGATCGTGATTGCTCTTCCACTTAGCCGGGAGGCTGTTGAGAGTAACAGGCATGGAACTAGGCCACTAGGAAGGTGGTTACGTGAGTATGCTATGGCTAATCGTGTATTGAGTGAGCTTGTTGTTGTTCTCTGCGAGCATCTTGTTGAGCAAGGCTATGACTGTGTAGGTGTTAGGCCAACTCATGAGTTCTCGCCAACACATCTGTACGCAAGGTGGAGTCACAGACATGCTGGATATATTGCTGGTCTAGGCACATTTGGCCTAAACAACATGCTTATAACGAGAGCTGGGTGTGCGGTCAGATTAGCAAGTGTAATCACGTCTTGCCCAATAGAGAGCACGCCAAGACCCGAGAAGGAGTACTGTCTTGAGAAGAGAGGAATAAGCTGTGGCTCCTGTATCAGGGCATGTCCCGTTGAGGCGTTCAGAGACTGGAGATACGGAAGGTACTTATGCTATACCTGGCTTCTAAGGATAGACCGCATGTATAGAGACCCGTACGGTGACCCGGTTGATGCGTGTGGTAAGTGCATTGCTAATGCTGTGTGTGCACTAGGCGTACCTTAGGAGTCAGCAAGCCATCGACTCATCAAGAATCAGTCTCCGACTGCATCATCATGAAGCTACATATCGAGCTACTGTCCTCGTATAAACTTCTTGCTGACCTCTAGGCTGGCGATGGTGTTTCCAGTGAGGAGCTCTCTAATAGCTATCCTAACCTTGTCTTGTTCTATGTCCAGTATTGCGTATGTTGGTGGATAGCCCTTCTTGTCGCTAGTCTTCAAGTGTCCTGGATTTACTATGAGTTTTCTTCCTCTGAGCTCAATCTTGGGAACATGTGTGTGTCCATGTAGCAGTACATCTGCTTCACCTGAGCTTAGTACCTCCTGAGGATCTCTCTCCTCAGGTGGGTCGTTCTGATGTTTAGTATCTGTGTGTGTTAGCAAGAACCTCAGTCCCTCAAGCTCGACTATGAGTCTCCTCTTAGT
>JALWFJ010000023.1 GCA_027036495.1 Thermoproteales archaeon | reverse complement strand
ACATTTCCTGAATCAGGAAAACCACGTGTTCTCAAGAGAAATTGAAAGTCATCATCACAAATAGGAAAGATAAGAAAGATAAGCTAGGAGTAAGTTTACCTTGAGATTGTATTACAGAGGTGTACTGTGCATTTGAAGAATATTCCTGAGTTGCAAACATTTCAGATACGCTAAGATATATATTTGTGTGTAGACTGCAGGGTAAATTTATCCTTCAAGTGTTTACAGGGATGTGTTATGTTTTGCTTATTTTAGGGGTTGTGTTATTTTGTTTTTAGTTTTGTTGTAGTTAGATAGTTGTAGTTTATGTTTGTTTTTTGTGTTTGGAGTCTATATTATTAGGATTTCTTTGAGTCTTTGTGTTGCTTTTTCTAATTTTTCTAGTATGTATTTTGCTTGTTCTTTGTCTATGTTTAGGTATTCTTGATTCTATTAGTCCTTTAAGTACTAGTCCTTCTTTTCATGAATTCTAGTCACGTGTTCATAGTGGTCTTTAGGTCCCAGGCAACATTCACTACTTATTTCTCTACCTAAGTCATCTCTATAGCAGTGTACAGCGTATAAGTAAGTTCTACCATTAACTTTTCCCTCTTCAATATAACTGTATGGACGATTACATCTAGGACATGCACGTATGAATGTATGCATAGCTTACGTATACGCAAATTAAGCAACATATGAACCTACTGTCACGAAGTGGAGACAGTATGCTCATAAGTGGGGGATTGACTTTAGCTCTTGGGTTTTGAGGTATAAATTCACCTTGCGACTAAAACACAAAAATGTGATATAGCTCATATTATGTTATTTGTTGCGAGTGAAGGGCTAAGGCTAGTGTCTGAGTGATAGGCTAACTGTTCTCTGTGATATAACGTTTGCATGTTGTTTAGTGTATTCTTCAAGTAAAAGAAGTGGCACATCAGCGTTCTGCATGATATCTAGCTTTAACTTACGATACAGAAGAGTATAGTTACTCACGCTACCATACTTGTTAAAAAGATAGAGTTTGCTGCTAGGCCCTGTAGAATTTAGGCAAACTTAATAGCATAGTAAATGTGATGAACCTTGAATAGCTCACTACTAAACTTACCTATACATCACTTTCCAACAAGACGACGTTAACTTTAGCATTCTTGATCAGGTGTTCTTTTTAGGATAGGAGATGGGGTTAAGTTTGAGGGATAAATTTACCTATGACTCAAGTACGAGAATGTACCACATGTAGCTTTTGTGATTAGTGACTATGTATGCTCAGGGTTCTTGGTGTGTTTTAGGTCAGCTTAGCTCAGCTTAATCATCTTGTCATAGAAGGTCCTGTTCATCATCCTTTGCGTGTTTATGGGCATACATCATTCTTGTCAGGCCGAGAGACCCTTCTTCATCTGTTCTGAGTGCTGGGGCCTGTTTTCTAGCTTGGAGGAAGTGTTTTAAGGGTTTGTTTTGCGTTTCTCTACCTGGTAGCTAAGGGAGCCGTGGGCGGCTCTCTGTGAGGCTACCGGACGAACCGCGGGGCTCTTTCACTAATCTTTGGCTATGTTAGAATGTTCAGTCTTCTTCCCACTCTTCATCTATCAGTCAGCAGCTCCCCTCATCATGCTCTTCTCTTTATTTGCTAAGGCTCTGTTTTTTATAGCGGCGTCACTTTTTCCTTAGTTACTGAGGATCTGAGGAATGCCTAGGTTTTGCCCTATCTGTGGTAGAGAGAATGTGAATTTTGTTGAGGGACTATGTGAGGATTGTTATAGGAGGCTTAACCCACTAGTGAGAGAGCTACCTAGTGTTGATCAGTTGACGTTTAGGATCTGTGTTGGATGTGGCTCTGTGCTGTATAGGGGTAGGTGGACTAGGAGGATTGATGTGGTGAGGCGACATGTTCAGTCTCTGATTAAGACTCGTGGCTTGATCTCGTCGATCGAGGTTGGGGAGGTGTCCCTGGGGGTTGGCGAGTTTGAGGTTCCTGTACGTGTCTGTGGCAGAGCTAGTGATAAGATGAGTAGCGACTACTGTGAGGATTACTTTGTCAAGGTGAGACTTAGGCCGGATGTGTGTCCGACCTGTAGATCAGTCATTATGGGGAAGGAGAAGGCGCTTGTGCAGGTGAGGTTTGTTGGAGAGAAGCATAGTGAAGATGACTTGCTGCTTCTTAGACACATTGTTAACCAGGTTCTTGCGAGAAGCGATGAGGTTCAGCGTGGAGCAGTTATTGATATCGAAGAGACGGAGAATGGCTTTGACATAAAGGTCACAAATAACATGATTGCGAGAGCTATAGCAAATGCTATACACAGAACGTTTCCAAGCAGGATAGTTGAGTCACATAAGCTAGTTGGAGTTGACAGAAGTGGCAGACCTGTAACCCGGCTAACAGTAAGTGTACACATCCTTAACGTTAAGAGAGGAGACGTGATACAGGTCAACGGTAGACTCACATATTACGTGCTTGCAGTGTCTAGAGACACTGTGCACGTCAAGGATCTTGACCGTGAGGTGAACACGAGAATAAACATCAATGAGCTGTTTAAGAAGAGAATCTCGAAGATCAGTGTGAAATCGGAGTACGGCAAGGTAGTTCAGAGAGATGGTAAGTCAGTTGTACAGTGTCGAGAAGGCGAGATAGAGCTCAATAAGAGTCTTCCTGAAGGAGTTAAAGTGAAGGTTGTCTGGTACAGAGAAAAGCCGGTAGTCATAGAGGAGGAGATACTACCAGAGTAATGACAGTCCATGTAGCACTAATCGAGAAGAAACATAATTATACGCTGTACAGAGTGGTGTCAAACTGTTTCTACACCAACACTTACATACTTGTCTCGGGTAAGGACATGCTGATAGTTGATCCAGGGTTTGATAAGCAACATGTTGACCTCATAAACGAGGTCGTCAGACTAGCAGTAAGCAGTGAAGTAAAGAGGGCAACAATATACCTTACCCATGGACATCTTGATCACTTCTGCTCTGATCTCACACTTAAGAGAAAGCTAGAGAAATCAGGTATAGATGCGAAGATACTGATACACGAGCAAGACGCATATCTTCTCAGAGACTTCACAGAACATATGCAGATTGGGAACACTCTTGTACCTGAGTACAACCTTGAGATCTTTCCGACACAGCCTCATGATCCTGATCTGTGTGTGAGAGACGAAGATACTGTCAATGTTGGCAATATCGTGTTCAAGGTTCTTCACTGTCCTGGACACACTAGAGGTAGCACTGTGCTAGTAGCTGAAGACTTCTCATTTACTGGTGATGTACTACTTGATGGTGGTATTGGTAGGGTAGACTTACCGCACTCCAACCCTAGCGAGATGAGGAGGAGCATATATAGGATCTTAGACACACTAAGTCCCGATATCAAGGTGCTTCCTGGACATGGAGAGCCTTTCCAGCTAGGAAGTCAGGTAACTCTTGTACTAGCCTTAGCATCGAGACTCTAAGCCTCCACTCTAGCCTCAGTCTGTTTATATTCAGGTACTCCAGCCTTGCAGTAAGGACATATGTTCCTGAACATGCACTGAGTACACTCAGCTGGATCTCTTGGTGATGTCCAGTTACGAACTAGGTCAGCGACCTCCTCGTCAGTCATTGGCTCTCTAACTTTAAACTCGTGTACTCTCCTGGGCGTGATGTACAGTAGGTAGCCTTCTTTAGCTCCAGTAAGCCACATGTACATTCTTACCTGCTTGACGTGTCTCTGGTCGGGTTCTCTCACAACGTGAGTAGTGAACTTTAGCTCAATGACCCTAGTTCCGTCATAATAGTCTGGCCATCCGTTAATTGTGTACTCTCTGTCATCAACGACGATGCTCTTTGAGAACACTCTGTTATCTCTACACTCATCCTCGAATATCACTGAGAAGCCTTCATGAAGAAGCATTCCAACTATGCTTGAAGGCTGTACCATGTTGCTAGCTATCGTGAATGGTAACGCTCTAGTAAACTGGACCTTCGCTCTGCACTCAAGAATCTCGTAGACTGCATATGTGTCGGATCTGTATTGTTCACTCATGAGCCAGCTGAAGTACTTGTTAATGTAGTAGTGGTGTATCTTCTTCAGTATGTAGTGGGTTATCATGTCGCTCCTCATCCTGAAAAAGAAAATGTCCGTGACCGTTTTAGGAGCTTACCCTACTGCTGAGATAGCTTACCCATGTTGGTGCTAGTTCAGGGAGTAAAGGTGCAGGACGTGGTTCTGAGAGAGCTTCTAGAGAATGAGCATAGGGTGTCTGTGCTTGCTCCTGTAGCTAATGGCGAGACCCTGGATCTACTTAGTGTGAGACTCTCTCCTCTGGTTAAGAGAATAGTTCTAGTCTCCCTAGTCAGACTGCTCGGCGTAGGTCCCTCTCAGTATGACATAGTCCGGGAATGCGTCCTTGAGACGTCTAGTCTGGGGGAGCTACTATCTAGGCTCAGAGACTCCGTCTACGACAATGTTAACATAAAGCTAATGTGTGATCTCTTGCTAAGTTATCGTGAAGGAGAGAGTCTACAGGCACTCTCTAGACGTGACAGGACAGTGATAAGGATGCCCCTGGAGGAACCTTTCAGGACATTTCTGGTGCTTGTAGTGGCTTACTCCCTGGTAGAGACCATGTCAGAGACTGTGGATGAGAAAGCTCTTGTGTTGAGTATGGATAGAGTTGACGATGTTTACGATCTTCTAACCCCGCTTAGACAATACAGGACATACATATTGTCTCAGGTTCAGGTTAGGAACACTGGGATCTTTGACGAGATATACTGTCAGACTATGAGTAACAGAGGGATACAGCTACTTAAGCTCGTTGTTGATCGTGTAGTCAGTCTCAGACAAGAACACGCAGAGATTAGCTATGTTGCTGACGGGCTTTCCTGTAGTGAGAGGAGCGAGATAGATCTTGTGCAGAACGAGATCTTGACGCTTCTACGTGAGCTAGGTTTCATGAACTTACAGAGCTTGAGGGACTCAGTGTCTCAGAGTCTCAACGTACCTAAGGGACAGGTAGATCTTGCAGTAGCTAAGCTGAGAGGTCGAGGACTGATTGATGTTAGGTTTCTTCCTGACGGCAGAGTTATAGTGTATCCAACAATTCTGGGCCTAGTTAAGGCTGCAGCCACAGGCAACAATCTCCGTGGCTTTGAGCGTGACAGAGGTAGGAGAAGACAACATCTCCTCTAGATACCACTCAAGCACGTAGTTGTACTTGTCCGCTATGCGTCTAGCATAGCTGAAAGCTGCGCTCCACGAGGGAAACTCTCCCTCTAGCACCCATCCCTCGCCTAGCAGCTCAAGGTCTTTAATCTTTCCTGATACTAGAACTCGGCCTCTATAAGGATTCACTAGGACTCTATATAGCTTGTGGCCTCTCATGGTCCGTATACGTATACGTGTGGACGCTAATTAAGTAGAGTGCAGATACTTAACTACTGAGTATAGCGAAAGTTTCGGAGAACACTAGGAAAAAGCTACCTCACAGAGAACACTGAGATATTTCTGTGCATCATCTGGAAACACGAGAACGTAAACCTTGTCAGCTCCAAGTCTAGGCTTAACGTGACGCTCAAGTGCGGACACTACCGCACCGCTGCTTAAACCAACAAGTAATCCCTCACGTCGAGCAACCTCAATTACCCCTCTCGCTGCATCTCTAAGAGAGACCTCAACAATCTCGTTAACACTATCTCTCCACTTCCTATACGTATCGCCTGGCTTAATTCCAGGAATGTAGTCAAGTCTACTAGATGCAACGCCCACGACATACACGTCACCAAAGGACTCTCTAAGTGCACGAGCAATACCGACAGCATGACCACCAGTCCCTAGAGCAACAACCAGCACGTCTGGCCTAACATTAGCTGCTCTAAGTTGCTCAGCAAGCTCCCTACCAGTGTACATGTAGTGTGCCTCAGGATTAAGCTCACTCTCGAACTGATTAGTAAAGAAGGCCTCAATGCTCTCAGCAAGCTTCTTGCAGTAACTCACCATAACGTGATCATTTACCTCGCAGGGTGCTCTCACTACCTCAGCACCTAAAAGCCTCAGCAAGAGCTCAACTTCCCTGCTAGTTCTTCTTGGGATAGCAACCGTAACTTTGAGTCCTAGCAAGTTTGCGAGTAATGTGAGAGCAATACCGAAGTTTCCAGATGTAGCATCAACTATCTTCTTCACTCCCATCTTACTCACGGTCTCGATTATGCGAACTGCTGTCCGGTCTTTGATGCTTCTACTCACGGCATTGAAGAACTCGAGCTTAGCCCACACCTCGCCAAAGGATCTCAGCTTGACGAGAGGTGTGGGCCACATGCCTCTCAGAAGCTCAAGAGTGCTCTCATAGACTCTGAGCTCTCTCAGTCTCTTGCGTCCATCCTCTTCGCCTGTAACGCTTGACAGATAGTGATCACCTACCAGAGCGTGACGAGAAGGTTCTTTATCTATTTTAGGTCTACTTGAATACGTGTAGCTTCCTTGCAAGCTTTGTGTAGTGTTCACGTAGTCTATCGATATCTCGGGTGTATAGCTCACGTATGTCGTCTATCTCGAGTATCGTCATTGCTAGTCTATCTAGCCCCATCCCAAATGCCAGCACCTTACAGTCTCTAACTCCAGCCGGAACAGTTACTTCTGGCCTAAACACTCCACAGCCTACAAACTCGACCCATCCAAGTCTCTCATGCCACACATAGCCCTCGGCTGACGGACATGTGAATGGAAAATACGCGGGCTTGAACATGACCTTCTCAAGACCCAGCTTTCTAGCAAAGATCTCTAGCAATCCTAGAAGATTCTTAAACCTGACACTTCTTCCCACGACGATACCATCAGCCTGGTGAAACTCCATTGAGTGTTTGGGGTCCAAGGTCTCCGGCCTGAATACTCTACCAACAGTAAATACTCTGTACTCTCCTTCTCCTCTCTGATAGAGAGCACGTATCGTTACTGCTGTTGTCTGAGTTCTGAGAATAAGTCTGAGTGCCCTCTCGAGACGCCACCTGTATCCCCATCCTCTGCTACCTGTGATCCATCCATCCTCATGTACTCTCGCGACCTTCTCATATACCTCTCTAGGTGGCTCAGGTCCTCTCTGTGGATCCTTGAGAAAGAACGTGTCATGAATCTCTCTGGCTGGGTGATCCTGTGCCTGAAACAGTGCATCGAAGTTCCAGAACTCGATCTCGACTATTGGTCCAGTAGCCTCCTCGAAGCCTAGCTCAACTAGTATCTCTCTCACTATCTTGAGGAACTCTCTCATGAAGTGCGGAACAGCTGCTTTTGTCTCTGGAAGCTCTATGCTGAGGTCAAACTCTTTGAGTATGATGTTTCTCCATGCACCTCTTCTCAGCATGTCGTGTGTCAGCACTGTTATCAGCTTAGCTGGTCTGAGCTTGCCTTCAGTCAGAAGCTTGAGACAATGCTCAGTTAGCTCCACCTTGAGGTAGACTCTCTCTCGGTATCTGAGCAGCTTTCTTCTGTGAAGCTCCTCTACAAGCTCTCTTCTGTTAAGCTCATCTATGCTTACTCTTCCTTTCAGGTTAATCAGGTTGAGTATCTGCTGTCTCTGCTCGATCTCTTGCACTATGTCCTTAATAGGCTTAAGAAGCTTGACTACTCCTGACTCTACCTTTATCAAGCCCATCCTTATCAAGTTACTAAGTACAATGTTGCACATTCTCTCGCTCAGCACCTCACGGCAGAGATTTAGATACTCGTGTATGCTGATCTCTCTTCTGTCATCAATGCTGTCCTGAAGATGAGTCACAACCTTAAGCTCAGGAAGACCAACCTCAGCATAGGTCTTACCCTCATCTGTGAGCTCTACATATTTCCTAACCTCTCTGAGCGTCCTAATCAGTCCACGGGCCTCAAGCTCTCCCAAGATTCTCATGAGCGCCGACACCTCCTTACCAAGCCTCTCAGCAATGTCGTCAACGCAGGAAACCCCCCTGCTCACTAGCTCTATTATTCTGTAATGCTCCTCGGGTACATATAGCGTGTCAGCAGACATCTCTTTAAGGGAGAGCAGACCTAAATTTCAGTAGTTCTACATCTCGTCAAGCAGTGATGAGCAGAGGATTATGCTGACCGGGCTGATGACAGGGAGTACCACTGAGCACCACAGGAAAAGCACTTATCGAGACGTAAGAGCAATGTAGTAGTGTGGAGCTAGAGGTAACGTTGGTAAAACAGTGGTTTTGGTGCCCCCGACACGTATATTTCAGGTACGTCTTAGGGATAAGAGAACCTGTCTTTGAGTTCTTACGTGATGGTAAAGCACTTCATGAGTCACTGACGCAGCTTGAGGAAGTGAGAAGAACCTTGCTCCTGCGCAAAGAGTTTCAGTACGATAAAAAGCTCGTGCAGGTACATGTCTACAGTAAGAGACTTGGTCTAAGAGGAGTACTAGACTTGCTACTAATCAAGAGAGGAAGACCTATTCCAGTAGAGATAAAGCTCGGCGAGAAGCCACCACTACCTTACCTACATCATAAGGCCCAGCTCACAGCGTATGCTCTCTGTCTAGAAGACATGTTTGGTAAGTACGTCAGTAAGGGATACATATACTATATAAAGAGCGACGACCTCACTGAGATAACAGTAACGGATGACCTCAAGAGACTTGTCTCTGAGTCTCTTGAGAAGATCAGGGAGTGTCTAAGAGGAGCATTTGTGCCCTCTGCAGTGCAGGATGAGCGTAAATGTAGGAATTGTTGGTTCAGGAGGTTCTGTCTTCGCCTGTAACTTTTCTACTATTCCTCTCCTCAAGCTCCTCAAGCTGAATTACTCCCAAGCCCATGCTCTTCCCAGTACCAACGTTCATAAGCTCTGCATACCTTAGTAAGGCCCACAGTCTACGTATGTTTTCTCTATCCTTTCCTAGAACTCTGTAAAGCGCAAATCCAACGTATCCACGCGCAACTCCACCTCTTGGTAGCCTAACGGTTACAACATTCGATCTAAGTCCTGGCGCTGGTCCGAAATCCATGATCACCACGTTCTGGTAGGTCCACAGGACTAGTCCTTCCGAAACGTGTGTGTCTACATGTTCTCTCCAGTGCCTAAGCGTTGACTTTACTATTCTCCAAGCCTCTGGACAGAAGC
Organism: Thermoproteales archaeon; assembly: GCA_027036495.1. GTDB lineage: Archaea > Thermoproteota > Thermoprotei > Thermoproteales > Thermocladiaceae > JAADER01. The sequence continues at coordinate 6,747 of JALWFJ010000023.1, read as the reverse complement.
TGTATCTGGCCTTATCTTTCCTTCTCGGCTTCTTTAGTGCGAATCTTGTGGGAGTTAGGTACTTCACTCTAAACACAGTAGATCCAGGAGAGAACAGGGACTCTATGCTTCTTACCTGAGCCTCAACATTGCTTATCACTGCTCGTGCACGTATCTGAAAAAGCTCTACTACCTCTCCGATCATGCTGGAAAGAACGTTCAGCAGATCAAGCCCTAGATCACCAACTACTGAGACTCGAAACCACAGTGTTGACTGGGCTCTAGCCACTACTGGCTTGATTCCTGTTAGAGGATATGACCTTAGGAAGAGCGGGGTCACAGAATAAGGCTTAGGTCTTCTAGTAGAGTGAAGCTGTTCTGAGAGACCGGGTCTCACCTTATCCAGCAGGTTCAAAATCATTGACAGAGTTATTGTTCCAGTAAAGTTCGTAAACACAATGTCTTGCAGTGGCGTGAGATAGATCTTGAACGTGTATATGTACATGTTCCTAGAGCTCATAGAACACCACAGAGTCTCAGGAGTGAGACTATGACAGCTCCAGGATCGGAGAGCTTGTAGCGTCTACTTTCATCTCTCTCGTCGGATCTATAGCGCTCAACCAGTCCTAGCTGAAAGAGGTCATTGAGATAGCTTGACACAGTGACGTCCTTAATTCTCAGTGCTTGTGCTAGCTCTCTCTTAGTGACTCCCTCCTGGTTGTTCATCATTTGACGCAGCACATTCTTGAGCGACTCCCTGCCTCTGACCTCTCCTATAAGCATTTCTACTCCTCTCGCAACTAAGTCAACGAAAGGTGTCAAGTCTATGATACTATCCCTAGAGTTGCTGAACGCATACTCTGGTATCAACTCTACTCTGAGCTTAGCGTTGGGCTTAAGACTCTTTGCAAACACTGCTGCCAGAAATGCAGCTAGCACGAGTGCTCTTGGTCCACCGCTAATATTCAGGACAACTTCATAGGATTCGCACAGATCTCTCAGTATATCCTCGGAAAGACCGCGCACTATGTTGGTAATTGAGGTTGAGTCTGGAGGAAGCTTGAATGTTCGCTCCTCGACGTTTATATTAAAGGGGTACAGAGCTTGCTCTATGAGACGGACTGTATGCCGCGATCTTGAGTCATCTTCTCTACCTGTTTCAACTCGTATAAGCTTTATGGTGCATATCTGCTGTACTCCTTTGAGAAGTATTCTCTTCGTGACAGGCTCGTGCGCAAACCCGATGGTGAAGTAGTAGATCAACACGTAGTCTCGAGTTAACAGAGCTTATCCAAGTTTTCTCCTCTAAAAATGGAGTAGCTCATCATCAAAGAGGTCCATAGGTCTATCATGGCTAGGCAAAGCTTAAGATTGAGGTACGGGGGACTGAGGCTCGAGATCGATGAGCGAGAAGCGTGGCGATGTGCCCGTCTCTAAGCTGCGCTCAAAGCTTAGAGGTATAATATCTGTGCTTAGACTTCTCGCAGCTAGTGGGCAGCTAAGTTACCTTGACAGGATGACGTCAGCCCTTGACCCAGACACAGTCAAGTCCGTTATATATGAGGTGCTGAGAACTTACAGAGCTATGTTGAACTCTGCACGTAAGGTGAGAGTGAAGGTTAATGATGAGGCTGAGAAGGTGCTGGTGGTGCTTGACTGGGAAGGCCCCTTTAACTCAATTGACGAGATACTGGGCGAGCCAAGACTGGCGGTGCTAGTTAGAAACTTCTCGGACATAGTGAAGTGCGGTAAGGTCATTGAGGAGGTTCCGGGCCTTGTGCAGGACAAGTACTATGCCTTCATAACTGTCCCGCTAGCTGACGAGCTAAGTCCAGTCTACCCAAGCGAGGAGGAGATTGCCAGTCTCTTTGCTCTGATAAACAAGGTTGGCACTAGGGTAGTACAAATGATAACAGCCTTGGCACTATCTGGGACAAGGTAGAAGCCATGGTCTGGCTCTCACTCTCAGCAAGAGTATTGTTAAACGTTGGAGCTCTAAACATGGTTGAGTCTGTCGGGAACTACACTAGACATAGAAGGGCTCCAATGGTCATACATGACGAGAATGCGGGAACTTTCACTGTGAGGTTCGTACCAGCAATATCGGGTGAGAGCATAGCACATGCATATCAGGTACATCTCACAGAGTTTGCAGAGAGATACAGTCTGCCAGTATGTGACAGGTGTGCAGTAGGCGAGTTTGTTAAGAGAGGCGTACAGCAGCATATTCCAAGAAGCCTCTCATCTCAAGCCTCAAAGAAGGCCTCGAAGAAGACTGGAGAAGACGCTGTCACGTATGCACACAACTTTGAGAAAGCCGTGATTAAGGAGTGTGTTGTAGAGGATGTTGCGGGCTTCCTCTATCCATTCAGCACAGTTCCAGTCAAGCGCACGTCTTGTATACAGTTTGGCTACATGATACCTGCACTTGACAACGTTGCAGCTACGGCACTAGAGCCAGAGTTTCATGTGAGATACACTCAGACCGCTGCGAGAGGAGAACAAGCAATATACTACGTGGAGGTTAGTAGTGCGATATACGTTGTGTCTTCATCTCTCGACGTCTCAAGAATTGGCTACACTAGCATGATAAAGCGCGAACCTGCTGTCAGTAGTGATGAGAGACTGAGAAGAATCGAGGCTGCAATTAATGCGCTCTACATGACCATCGGGCAGGGAGCATTTGGAGCAAAGCGTAGCAGATCCCTGCCAGACTACCAGGTTCTGAGCATGATAGTCGCAGTTAGCCGAGACCTGCCATTTAATGTTAGGAGTGGTCATTGTGCTGAGTACATCAAGGAGACTGTCAAAGCAGCAAAAACGTTCAGAGAAATTACGGGATCCGAGGTCAAGCTGATAGCATACGTCTCGAAGCTTGATAGAGAGATGGGTAAAGTTGAGGCTCCGTCTGATGAGGTTAGCGTGGTAGACACAGTGGATAACGTGTTCAGGGAGATAAAGAGAGTAGTTCTAGAGGAGTACCGTAATGCTCTTTGAAGACAGATGAGGCATCATGTCTAAGCTTGTAGCATTACTTCTTTATGGAGAATTTCACTGGGGGTTTAGTGTAAGGTTTCCACTAGCATCAATGAGTGAGAGCTTCCCTGAACCTCCACCAACGACACTTGTAGGAGCTTTAGCACGTGGTCTTGCTGAGGCTGGACTGTTAAGTAGAACAGAGCTGTACTTGCCAGGTAAGAGCAAAGAACTCGCTGTCTACAGTAATGCTGCAAGCATAATTAACTCTGTTAAAGTTGCTACATTCTGCTACGAAATTAGCAACAAGAGCATGCCTGTTCCCTACGCAGATCCACTTCGCTTGTTGCGAACCCTGTTCATCAAGGAGAATAACAGAGCTAGGAGAGAGATGTGGTTTGGATTTGCCAAGTCTGGAAGAACTTACGCTCCAGCAACCAAGTTCAAGCTACTGTACATACTGGATATCGATAAGCTCTCAGAGATATGTGGCAGTAAGGTTAGCACTAGAGATCTAGTCAGAGCCTGTTTCTCAATACCTTGCATAGGGTCAAAGGAGGGAATAGTCTCTATATATAGGGTTGAGTGTAGCAGCAATGTCCGTACCTATTCAAGCCATGCTGAGACGGTTAGGACGCAGTTCTATGTTCCCATTGATGCGGTCAGTATTGACACAGTGCGAGGAGACTACGTGATTGTTAGTCTTCCTTACCCAGTGCTGGAGTGGTACCAGGTTCGTGCTAGTAATATTAATGTAGTAGTCGCTTCTTCTCTGAGAGACTTTCTTGTTCCATGTAGACAGGGAGTATTTATTGAGCCTACATATGTGGAGTTCTATCCCAGCAAGGAATCTACTGTCTATAAATGTATTATGGATAGTGAGCATGTGACCATTGCATGGAGTAGACCATGATGGAGAAGATAGAGATAGCACTCCCACCTTCAGGATACTTCGTATTAAGAGACTTTCTAATAACGTCGCTAGTCTACTTATCAGCGTACTCTGATGCAAGCCTCCTGTTCGAGTCCGATCGTAAGGTTATCTTGATAGCTCCTAGCTCTGAGACACTAAGGATAGGACTGAGGCGACTGATAAACAAGGCAAGAGAGACTCAGAGAGAGCATTACTCAAGGATATCCCTCAGAAACACAAATGATATAAACACGCTAGATAGGATAGCCAGTGTCCTCTCAGGAAAATCTAGATTCGCAAAGTCTAAGTCTGCTGCTAGGACGAGGGGCTCTGACTTGATCGATAAGCTCTTTGAGGCATACAGCAGCTACATTGATAGAGGCTGGAAACTGTGTCTAGATGAGCTCAAGACTGAGCTCAAGCACTTCGACTTAAGCAAGGGGTATAACGTGCGGGACAAGGGCTATGCACCCATATCGCTTCTTAAGCCAGAGTTCATGGAGTTTGGCCGAGGTCTAGGCGTAGAGCCTGATTCACATCCAGTCAGAAGCTTCATAAGGCTTGGGGTTCACTCAATGGTGCTTGGACTAGCTGGTGCCTGTTTATCGAAAATATATCGCGATCCTAGTGGCAAGATCCTACTCTTTGCAGTTTTTGATGATAGATACTTTGAGTTTGCTAGGCAGTATGTTGGGTACATATCCGCGATTGCTGTAGCGCATAGATGGCTCATATACACGATGAGGGGCAGAGAGTATCCTTCAGAGGCTTCAAGACTTCTGCATCTAGCCCTGCGCTTTCCTAAGCTTCCTGTGAAGATAATAAGCATGCTTGAGAGTGGGTACAGAGTTGATGCTCTTTCAACAGTGAGCATTACCATACCTCCATATAGGCTCTTGGAGTTCATTACTCTTCTATACTCTGACGAGCAGGGAGTCAGACTAGCTAGAAAGCTTGACATTCTTCTTAGCTCTCTAAGGCCAGGTAGTGCAGAGTACGAGAAATTTTCAGGAAGGGTCTCCAGACTTTGCGAGGAGCTTCTTATTGCTCTCACGTTAGTTGATCAAGATCTTAGCGAGGCCTTGTCAAGAATATACGACATGTGGCGTGACGTTATTCTGGATACTGACTTTGTGAGGCATCTCAAGGAGCATCTGAAAATAGAGTTTACAGGTAGTGATCTGAAAGTACTTGTTAGCACATTAGAGAAACTGTATTACCTCGTAAGGGCAGCTTAGGTATGTCTGAATCTAACAGTCTCAGAGCAACTCTGAGGAGTCTTAACATTAGGACATACACAGCAATAGAGCATGCTATTGATAGGATAGATAGCCACATTGCCAGAGGAACCCCATTCTCAGTTATACTGAATCTACCAACAGGATATGGCAAGACTAATCTGAGCATAATACTTGGACGTCACATCATGGAGAACTCACTAAGTCTCTTTGAGAGAATAATACACGTAATACCTACAAGGTTCTTAGCAGATGACATATTCCATAGAGCACAATCTCACGGTGTAAGCTCTGCTGTTCAGTACATGTGGGCAGAGCCCACCGTCAAGGCTCCATACTTCATACACAGGTACGTAATAAGCACATATGACTCATTCATGCTGAACTACTATAAGGCATGTGTCGCAAAAATCCGATCCGAACATGGACACTTTGAGATCCCCAGATATGCTGTTCTTAGCTCACTAACGTTCTTCGACGAGTATCATCTATTCACCCCCGGAGATACCTCTCTTGAGACTGAGTTGAGAGAGTTTCACAGAAAGTCCTGGACAGCTCTCACGAGAACACTGAAACAGCTCTACGAGGCGTCTGTTCCAGTTATACTGTCAACGGCAACCTGCATAGAGCATGTACAGAACGAGATTCTCAGAATAGCTAGTGAGTACACTCCAGGTAACTACAAGATATACGTGTTTAACCTCTCGTGTAGCGATAATTACACTAAAAGTGGCGAGAAGATAGAGATAATTAATGTCAAGGACGAGGACTTCGTAAACAAGTTTGGAAACATTAATGTTAGGACTTATCTCGGACAGGTAAACACTAGAGATGACTTCATCAACGCAGCACTTAACATACTGCATGGTTTCAGAGGTATTAACAAGAAGGTGAAGAAGGTGAAGCTTGTTGTATGTGACACAGTATCTCTTGCTCAAGACGCGTATCAGAGTCTCAGAGATAAGCTAGATGAGAAGGTCTTACTAATTCATTCACGTTTCACTGTTGGTGATAGAGCACATAAACAGGAATTGATACAAAGAGGAGAAGTAGATGTAGTTGTTGCTACACAGGTAGTTGAGGTGGGAGTAAACATTGATGCATGTCTCCTAGTTAGCGAGATCTCTCCTCTAGTTTCTCTAGTACAGAGATGCGGTAGGGTTGCTAGAGAGGGAGACATAAATGAGGCATACGTGTATGTAATGTATATTAAAGAAAACGAGAGAGGTGACAGCTACTCTGGGGTTTATGATCTATACCTAACCAGTAACACGTACCAAGCACTCGCCAGCCTGGGTAGCTCTAGCCAGTCTAGCCAGACGCGAGGTGGGGTTAGCTTTAGAGAGTGTAGAGTTCAGTGGAGGCTTCCCTGCGACCTACCGAGAGGATTTAAGTCCTACGTGAAGCTAGCAAACAGGATATACTCTGAGGTTGACCTGAGCATAGACGAGGAGTACGATCTTCTTCTTAAGACTATAGACGAGAGCCTTCTAATAGACAAGCCTATAGTTAATGACTTGCTAGAGAGAATATGTAACTTTGTGAGAGATAGCATCGTGCTCAGCATATATGTCCCTCCGAAGGGAGTTAATAGATACGAAGAGCTTCTGAGCTATTTCAGGAGAGGAGTAAGCTCGAGGG
>JALWFJ010000022.1 GCA_027036495.1 Thermoproteales archaeon | reverse complement strand
CTATCACGAACAGGGTCGCACACTCCATCTCTATAGTCTTAAAGCCGATCCTTGAGAGCCTCTTGGCCAGGTCAGGACTCTCTACGTAGAACATGTCATTGCTCATGACTCTGGCAAGCTCAACTCTTCTGTTTGTTAGTCTACTTCTCAAGCTTGAGTAGAGTCTCTGTGTCAGCTCAAGGTCAGGTACTGCTGGGACGACGACACCTTCTGTAAGCTCAAGTATGGGGCTTGTCAGGAAGTATCCAGCACCAGCAACAACGACGATGTCTCCTCTCCTGAGCTCGGGCGTCAATGCACCTGTGGTTCCAAGTCGAACTATGGTCTTTGCTCCGAGCATTATGAGCTCTTCAAACACTATGGATGCTGATGGTGCACCAACTCCGTGGCAGGCTACTGTTATTCTTTCCCCCTCATGTATACCTGTGTACAATATGAAGCCTCTATGCTTATTCACGAGATCGGCCTTCTCGAGAAACTTCTCTGCTATGTACCTGGCTCTGTCAGGATCACCGACAGCAATGACCTTCTCAGAGACCTTGTCGCGAGGAGCCTTGATGTGTATTGGCTCTCTGTACATCATGCTCATGCAAGATCATGCTGATAAATCTGTGTTACCTTGAGCTACTGCTCTGGGTGCACTATCTTGTGCACGTACCTACATCGTGACGCTACTAGGAGCGTTGATAAGGTCCTAGGTACCACTACCTTGTTGACGCTGACTATCTCGTACACTTTCTCTCTAAATATATCCTCGGTGACGTCATCTCCAAATATAAGCTCCTTTATGTCCTTGAACACGACCTTCTTAGGTATGCTCTCGAGATCCTTCCTGGTCACAACAAGTGTGTCAACGCTACTTATTATGACTATGTCTCCTGACCTAGTCAGCATCTCTATGTGAGTCTCAATAGCTCGCTTAGCGCTCTCTATGCTTGCTATGAACCTCCTGAGAGCCTCATTTATTATGTCGCCAACAGTTAGTCCAAGCTCACGTGCAAGCCTGAGCGCCCTCTCGTAGACGCACTGGTCAACTCCTCTTATCGTTATGGTCTTGCGTTCCGTGGTTTCAGCTGACATACGTGTCGTGCATGTTTACAATCTAGTACTTAATCTTAATCAATAGGAGGCTAGGAGAGCCAAGCTACTTAACCCTACCTGGACAGTGTATAGCAGCTCAGTCATGCTGGTTGTGCTCAGAAGATCAAGCATTAAAGGAGTAGTAAGAGGGCCTAGCTCTAAGAGCGTTGCTCAGAGGCTGATACTTGCGTCATTGCTGTGCTCTCAGGGTAGATGCATGCTTGACAGGGTCATGATGAGTGATGATGTAGATGCGTCACTTAGGTTTGTCAGAGCGTTTGGGGTACAGGTCGAGCAGATAGGTGACAGAGTCGTGCTGGAGGTGCCTGAGGAGGTAAATCCGAGGACTAGCGTGGTTGATCTGGGAGATAGTGGGACGACCTACAGGATAGCTCTAGGACTAGCAGCAACGTTTGACCGAGAGATAGTTCTGGAGTGTGGAAAGACCATGAGGAACAGGCCAGTAGAAGATCTAGTTGCTGCGCTTAAGCGTCTCGGTGCTAAGGTTAGATACCTAGAGAGGAATGGTTATCCTCCTGTTGCCGTGAAGGGACCTATAAGAGGAGGCAAAGTTGAGATACCTGGAAAGATAAGTAGTCAGTTTATCTCGGCACTAGTATATGCTGGTGCTAGAAGCATAGATGGCATAGAGATACACGTCAAGCCTCCGGTGGTCTCTAAGGCATACATAAGACTAACAGTGAACATACTTAGACTACTAGGTGCAGACGTGGAGCTTGAGGATCTAGAGGATGAGGGGCTAATCATATACTCCTACCCGAGAGAGCTCAAGAGCTTCGAGATAGAGATACCTGCAGATTACGCACTAAGTGCATACCTCTTCGCCATAGCTGGCCTAGCAGGCGAGGAGATAGCAATCTACGGCTTTAACCCGGCCATGAACCCTGTAGACAGGGAGATTATACGTCTACTGAGAGAGATGAACCTACGCATCAAGGATCTCGGAGAGTCTGTATACGTGTCAGAGAGTGATCGACCTGAGCCAGTAGAGGTCTCTCTCCGCGATAATCCAGACCTAGTCATGCCTCTTGTCGCAGTCGCAGTATATGCCAGAGGCGTGACCGTGATCAAGGACGTGTGGCACCTAGCATACAAGGAGAGTAACAGACTTAGACAGATCTCAGAGTGTGTCAGCAAGTTTGGAGGAGCAATAGAGGTCCGGTCAGACAGAGACATAGTTGTGCATGGAGTTGAGAGAACTGTGCCAGCAGAGATAGAGTTACCAGATGATCACAGAATCGCAATGATGTGCAGTGTCTTGGGACTCAACACAGAGGGGGAGACTAGGCTTAGAAACGCAGAGTGCGTCAAGAAGTCGTGGCCTACGTACTGGAACGATCTGAAGAGACTTGGAGCCGAGGTCAAGATCGTGAAGTGACTAGTGCTGCAAGAGATGCACCTCAAGTGAATACCTCAAACTGACGGAACTGCCAGTAGAACGTAGGATGAGACTTAGAGAGCTTGCATCTAGGAGAACCTTCCTAATAGCTTGCTCAGTGCCTGTGAGATCCATAGAGGAGAGTCTTGAGCTTGGAGATAGGGCTCTTGCAGGTGGTGCTGACCTGGTAGAGTTTAGGATAGACTACTATCCTGCAAAGAGGGAGGAGGAGTACGTTGAGTGTGTGCTATCAGTGATTAAGCAGTTTCCAAGGCCAAAGATAATAACTCTGAGAGAGGTCTCGGAGGGCGGAGTGAACGACATTCCTCCAAGAGCCAAGATTGCGGCTCTGAGGCTACTCTATGGAAGCTGCTGTACCTATGTCGACATAGAGCTCGACTTCCTGTCAAGGTATCAGAGAGAGATTGAGCTCAGAAGATATGAGGGAGTGATAGTATCTAGGCACTACTTCTATGAGAAGCCTAGTCGGGGAGAGCTGATACATATGTACAATAACGTACGTGAAAATCCAAATATAGACATATTCAAGGTGGCGGTACTAGTGAGCTCACAACGCGACCTTGAGACCCTCCTCTCATTCCTGTGCGAGTACGGAGAGAACAGTCATCCCTACCTAGCTGTTCTTCCAATGTCTGGCGCCAGGAGGTTCAGAGTCATAACACTTCTACTATCATCAAAGCTGACGTACTGCTCCATAGCTGAGGAGACTGCTCCAGGACAGATACCTCTAGACCACTGTGTCAGAGTGAGAGAGCTCCTAGAGAGGATATGGTACTAGGTCCAGCAAGGAGACAGTTAAACCTTAATGTACAGGTAAGCACTGGATCCAGACCATGCCAATAATAGTGCTCAGAGATGGAGAGTCAGCAGGCGAGATCGAGACCAAGCTTGCAGAGGCAGGAGCAGAGTACAGAAGACTGACCATATACAACAAGCACATCATTGTCGCATGGCCAGACGACAAGGTACGCCAGGCAGGAATAGACGCAGAACCAACAGTGCAGACAGTGATGTACACGAGAACTCCCTACATGCTCACGTCTAGAGACTTCATAGAGAGATCAAGCTTCAAGGTTGGGAGAGCCGAGCTAGGCAGCCAAGACCTAGTCATAGTCGCAGGTCCCTGTGCCGTCGAGAGTGAGGATCAGATGCTTGAGGTAGCTAGAGAGCTCAAGGCATGTGGAGTTCATGCAATTAGAGGCGGCGCATTCAAGCCGAGAACCTCTCCCTACTCCTTCCAAGGACTCGGAGAGGAAGGTCTGAAGATTCTCGCCAAGACTCGCGATGAGACGGGTCTACCTGTAGCGACAGAGGTCATGGATACGAGGCTTGTGGACCTAGCAGCAAGATACGTCGACATACTGTGGATTGGGGCAAGAAACTCTCAGAACTTCTTCCTCCTACGTGAGGTCGGAAGAACAAGGAAGCCAGTACTGATAAAGAGAGGATTCGGAATGCTCATAGATGAGCTACTGCTAGCAGCAGAGTACGTGATACTAGAGGGAAACGACAAGGTCGCAGTAATTGAGCGCGGAATAAGAACATTCGAGAAGAGCACAAGATTCACCCTAGACATAGCGGCAATACCAGTCATAAAGAAGAAGAGCCACCTACCAGTAATAGTCGACCCAAGCCACCCAGCAGGAACAAGAGACTACGTTGAGCCACTAGCACTCGCAGCAATAGCTGCAGGAGCTGACGGCTTAATGATAGAAGTACACCCATATCCCGAAAAAGCAAAATCAGACAAAGAACAACAACTAACACCAAGAGAATTCAAAGACCTAATGCAGAAAATAAGAAGACTAGCAGAAGTACTTGGTAGGAGAATACCATAAAAATCAAGAATTTAACTAAACTCGACTTCTCCCGTGACAAGTATAGTCTTACCTAGACACAGCATACCTGGGTTTGTTATCACTATGTGTACTACGTGAACACCTGGACCCATGTAGTACCTAAAATCTACATGATATACACGACATCTCCTAAACACAACCATCCCATCAACGATCACCTTAACACACATATAGTCATAGCTTGATGTTAAGACAAGCCTTAGCTCTGATGCATCTACCTTAAACTCGTATACCTTAGAGTAACAATCACCTATATACGAGGTGATACCGTACTTATACAACTCTGAATGTACAACAGTCACTAAATGAGGAAATAGGTACTCAACAAAGTATACCACCAACCCAGCTAAGACTACAGCAACCACACCTATTAGCACAATCTTAGTACTAGAACCTCCAGACGAACCTACAGTACTCATTACAGATTTACCCCTCTACAGGAATAATATCAAGATTAAAAGTAGTACTTCATAATATAAGATCAGGAACAGCTTAAAGACTTAGGGAAAGCTATATTAAGGGTCATAGAGGCAGATCGTGCAGTAGATAGGGCCCGTAGCTCAGCTTGGTAGAGCGCCCGGCTGATAACCGGGAGGTCCCGGGTTCAAATCCCGGCGGGCCCACCAATCTCCTCCAAGAGAACAGACGCCTAGGTTAGCATTTTAAGCAAACTATT
>JALWFJ010000021.1 GCA_027036495.1 Thermoproteales archaeon | reverse complement strand
TCCTAGAGAGGGAGACTCTACTCTTCACAATGCCTCTAGCCCTGGTCTACAGGGGTGTCCCCATTGTGGGCATACCCGATGCCCTGCTTGCAGAGAGGGGTCTAATTAGTGCAGTAATAGAGCTCAAGACTACTAGTCGATGGCTCAGCAAGGTATTTCCCTGCGAGTACTTTCAGGCAAATCTCTACGCCTACATGCTTAGAAAGTGGGGACTGACCTCGAGTGACTGTAAGGTCATTATAGTAAAGCTGAGTAGAAAGAACGTAGATCTAACCCTAAGCAATAGAGAGCGCATCTTGAGCTCTGTACTGAGCAAGATTAGGAGAGTAATAGAGCTCAGCTGCTCCGAGTACTTCGTCGTGTATAGACGTAGAAACCTCTCGATTCACTGTTATGACGTAGATGACGTTACTGTTGAAAGGTTCCTAGAGTGGGCGCTAGGTTACTGGAAGGGAACAAGACCCATCGCTGTACCGTCAACAAGAAGTAAATGTATGAGATGTGAGTATAAGCACCTGTGCGAGTATTATAGAGGTAACGAATCTAGAAGAGATATTCTTACTCAACAAATGGGTTAAACTCTACTGGTGGACCCATGGTGAGCTTAACCATGCACCACTCAATCTTCTCGCGAGGATATTTTCTTCGCATGACTTCCTCAAGAACTGCGGTAATGTTCTCGGCTATATCTTTACTCTCCATGTTCTCTGACCCAACCCTAGTCATGAACTGTGGCTGATCCTTCACTCTGACTCTTGTGCTTCTTCTGAGCCTCTCCACTACCGCCTTTATGTCGACGTTTGGAGGTACAACCTCCGGCATCTTCCCTCTTGGACCAAGTATTGGTCCCATTATCCTGCCAACTAGGACCATCATGTCCGGAGTAGCAATGAAGAAGTCGTGAGTCTGTGCTAGCTTCTTTATTGCCTTCTTGTTTCCTGCTAGCTTCTCCAAGTCTTCTCTAGTGAGGATCGTGTCGACCTTTGCCTCCTTCGCGGCGAGCACTGCGGCTCCTGACACTATTGCGCATATCTTTGGAACCTTGTTTGGAATCGGGTTAGGTAGCGGTATCGCGATGTTTAGCCTATCTTCCGGTCTCTTCTTTGGATCAACGTCACGTAGCTTCACTATGAGATCGACGCTCTGGACAAATCTCCTCTTCTTTGCTCTCCTCTTAGCTTCCTCGACTGCCTCTATTATTGCATTAAGGTTGAACATTTTCACTAGAAAGGCTAGTTACCCCTCTTAACTTTGTCGGGCCTAGCTATAGTCTCCCTTCCTGTTTGAGCTTTTCCTCCCACTTCTTTATTATCTCGTCATAATGTCCAGAATCTATCAGTTTGAGCACCTCCTTAGGGTCTTTTCCATCAACAAGTATTCCAACACACTTGCAGGTACTGACTACCTGCTTTAGTGCTCCCTTAAATGTGCTGCTTCTGAGCTCCTCAAACTTGAGGTATGTTATCTCTGCTACCTGTTCCATGGACAAGTTGCCTATGACCTCTCTTGGTGCTGCTTGGTGTGCTCCATCCTCTCTGCCGACTGCCTTTATTAGCAAGTCTCCTATTGGTGGCATCTCAGGCACAACCTTGTACTTCTTCTTGTCCGGGTCGTACTCTATCTCCACGTACACGCTAGAGAACCCGTACTTTGCCAGAAGCTTTGTACGCTCATTTATCTCATTAGCAATCTTATTCACGTCAAAGCCGGCATCTTGAAGGGGTTTGAGTGCTTGCGGATTCACCTTTCCAGGAGTTACCTGTATTCTCAGAACTTTTCTAGCCACTTGACTCACCCTGCCTTCGCTCTACAATGCGCACCTCTTTTATCCTTAACACTATTGGCATAGGAGATGCTGCATCCAGTATCTCTATAGTTACTGACTCTTGCTCTCTATCCACATCAACGACTCTTCCTCTATATCCCTTGAAGGGTCCCGACACGATCTCCACTATGTCACCAACGTTTGGAACCTCAACAGGCTTGAAGATGACCTTCAGTATCTCCTCAAGCGGCACCTTTCCTCGAAGAACACCCTTGCAGTGCTTTATTCCTGTGATCATGTTCTGCACAAGGAACGGAAAGGCCGACTCGACGAATATTATTCCTTTCAGTCTTGGAAGGACCACTATTGAAGGTATGTCAAGGTTCTTCACCTCTATCCTCGTCTTCAGTATGAGAGCAACGCTGTACTCCTGGCCTCCCACAGTTCTAATCACGGTGAAGTAACATGGCCTCTCTGGCTCAGTCCTCCTCTGCTCGCTGCCTTGATCTCTGCTCTCTGTCGTCATGTGTCCTGAGCTCATACGTTGCTCCTAGACCCTTCTGCGCGTCGTCTCCTTAACAGTCTTTCTAAATGATATGTAGAGGTAGACTCCAATTCCGATCACTGTAGCGGCAACTATGCCGGCTACTATGTAGCTAGCTGGTGGTGGTATCCTGGCAAGTGGAGTAGCTCCAGGTCTACCAGCGAAGACAAGCAGCCTGATCAGGGACACTAAGAAGGCATAGAAGCCTACAGTGAATGTTAGGCCTATCAGCAGCTTTGCCGTGATCTTGAACTCCTTTGGATCAGGCTTCTGTGCCATGCGTAGAGTCCACAACACTGTCCTGACATAGTTCATCAGCTTGTCAATAACTGAGTCAACACCTCTCTTCACAGCTGGTTGCTGTCTCAGAGTAGACTCCACGGCTCTCGGTGCTCTTCTTGCAGTTCTCCTCCTTGCTACTTGTCTAGACATGGCGCGACCCAAGAAGCGTACAGTTAAGACAAGCTTATTAAAGTCCCGTGAGGACGACTGAGCCGAGAAGAATGACCGAAGTCAAGATCTACAGAGTTCAAGGCATCATGAAGATAAAGAATCGCTGGCAGAAGTTCTCCATAGAGCTGCCCGCAGTAAAGACAGTAGACGCAATAGAGAGAGTCTACACCTGGCTGTGCTCCAGACACAAGCTGACTAGGAGAGACATAAGGATCCTTGACGCTAGAGTGATATCGCCAGAGGAGGTCAGGAGAAAGGAGCTGTCTCAGCTGCTCATGCTGGACAAGATAGTAAAATTCTATTAGTATCAGGTACGTCTCGAGAAGACCATGTCACAAGGTTCTCCTCAGGAAAGGAGAATAACAATAACCGAGAGAGACATTGCCAGGATGATGGAGGAGCTGGAGGCTCTAGAGGCAGCAGCACAGACGCTACGTCAAGACTTGTCGCTGATCACCGCCTCAATAAATGAGCTCAGATCGGCTAGAAGCTTCGTGAAGATGCTCATAGATGGGCAGAAGCCAGAGGAGTCATATGTCATAGTTGGAGGCGGAGTGTACGTCAAGGTGCAGGTACAAGACGTAGAGAAGGTCCTAGTCAACGTGGGTGCAAACTACCTGCTAGAGATGAGCGTCAAGGACGCGCTGGACTTCATCGACAAGAGAATAAAGGAGTACGAAGACGTTAGGTCAAGGATAGAGGCTAGACTTGCAGAGACTCTACGGAGAATAGAGGTGATCAGGCAGTTCCTGTCAACAGTATCCTCGCTGATGAGAGCAGAGGCCAAGAGCGAGACTAAAACCTAAAGATAGTCTTAGTCTTCTCTCAAGAATATAATGTTCAAGAAGCTAAAAGAGGCATTCAGGCAGTTTGCTAACAGCATAACCTCGCTGTTCAGAGAGGAAAAACAGACAGAGAGGACAGAAGAAGTTCAGGGAGAAGGAAAGACAGCCACAACCGTCACAGTACAACAAGCAGTGCCAGCAGCCCCACAGCTTCAGCAGGACATCTCAATCTCTGCAAGAATTGAAGAGAAAAGAGAGGAGAAGCCACATCTTCTGCAGAGAATAGCTCAGAGAGTATCTGAGGCCATAGCCTACACTAAGCTGAGCGAAGACAAGGTCGAGAAACTGTGTGAGGGACTATTTACGCAGCTAGTAGAGTGTGACGTAGCGGTTGAGGTCTCAGAGCAGATTGTTGAGGTTGTGCGAAACAAGCTACTAAGCTTGAAAATTCCGAGATTTGGTGCAGATAAGGACAAGCTAGTCAAGAACGCAATAAAGGAAGCTCTCCTCGAGGTAATTAAAGACGTACCTGACGTAGACTTCATGGAGCTAACGTCTAAGCTCGTTGAGGAGAGAAGTCCTGTCGTCGTGCTGTTTCTAGGACCTAACGGGTACGGCAAGACTACCACAATAGCAAAGATCGGGTACTTGCTAAAGAATAGTGGCTATAGCGTCGTATTTGCTGCAGCTGACACCTTCAGGGCAGGCGCAATAGAGCAGCTAGAGGAACATGGCAGGAGGCTCGGTATAAAGGTTATAAAGCAAAGATATGGAGCTGACCCAGCAGCTGTCGTCCTTGACGCGATTTCACATGCTGAGTCTAAGGGTATAGACTTCGTGTTAGTCGATACTGCTGGTAGGATGCACACTGACGTTAACTTGATGGACGAGCTAAGAAAGATCTACAGAGTTGCGGAACCTGACTTATCAGTATTTGTCGCAGATGCACTTCTTGGGAATGAGGCTCTGGAGGTTGCTAAGACATACTCAAAGTATGTAAACATTGATGGTCTCATAGTTACGAAGGTTGATGCCTATCCCAAAGGTGGATCAATACTGACGTTTCTAGTAGTGTTGAGAAAACCAATATTCTTCCTAGGTACAGGACAGAACTATGAGGATCTCATACCTTTCAAGAAAGAGTGGTTCGTAAATCAGATACTTGAGTAATCTAGTACATCAATGTTTACTAGCTATAGAGGCTCTATCAAGCTTAAAATACTGATTTGTAAGCACAGTCCTTATAACTGGCTAATCATGGAGACATGTGGTGTATACTTCTAGCTTTCGTATCCTAGCACCTCTATTATACGAACTATCTCAAGACCCGTTGTCTCATCTCCTACAAGCGCTCCTCTATCATTAGCAACTAAGCCTCCACGTATAGCCGTCTTTCCCTTATTTACTGTTCCAACATCTACATAGGTCTTGAATATATCTTTCAACTTCTTCAGATCCTCGTCTCTTGCGTCAGCACTAACAAGTACACCTCTACTATTAGCGACAGCTAATGCA
>JALWFJ010000020.1 GCA_027036495.1 Thermoproteales archaeon | reverse complement strand
AGAGGATTGTTGTGTTGGCCATCACAGTTGTTCCATCTCTCACATGTGTCTCAACGTTGAGGTTGAGTCTCCTGAGTACTGGAACAAGCAGGTCTACGCCAGCAACAACACAGTCCTCAAGGACGATGATTCTTGCTCTTGCTCTAGTACCAGGATCAACTAGTGCTCTAGTTGTTATATCTGGGTAAGGTAGATCCTCTCTCAAGAATCTAAGAAGCTCTTCAAGTAGAAGCTCCTCGTACACTTGATCACTTCCTTAATCCAAGCTTATCTAACATTCCTAGAAGCTCAAATGTCCTCATTATCGCCTCCTGTGACTTCTTGATGACTGCGCGATCAAGCTCAACAACATATCTCTTCTCTCTTAGACAACGAAGAATCTTCTCTAAACTATGCTGCTTCATGTATATACAGTAAGCCCAGGAGTTAGCAGGTACATAGACGTTATCTGGACTCTCTCTCCTTAGTCTATGAATCATGTCAACCTCGGTAGCAAATATCACGACCTTGCCATGAACATTCTTTACGTATCTAACCATCTGACTTGTACTACCAACATGATCCGCAATCTTAAGCACATCTAGGTCACACTCAGGATGAGCAATAAAGACAACCTTACCACTACCCTGCTCTTCCTCTAGCTTTCTCTTCAGCTCGAGGACGGGCTCAGGCCTGAATAGCTTGTGGACATAGCAGTGTCCATTTTCAGGAAGTGGATGTACAACCTTGCCTGTTCTCCAGCTTGCATATGCAGCTAAGTTTGCATCTGGCCCAAGGATAACCTCATCACTATCTATCCTAGAGACGACATCAACAACATTTGCACTTGTGCAAATGTAGTCTGCAAGTGCCTTACAGGATGCCAACGTGTTAACATACAAGACAATTGGCTTACTAAACTTCTCACGCGCCTTCCTGACCATCTCGGGAGTGAGCATATTAGCCATGTGACATCTAGCCTGAACATCTGGGATGAGGACGATCTTGTCAGGATTCAGAATCTTTGCCTGCTCAGCCATAAAATCAACACCAGCAAAAACAATGACCTTAGCATCAGTCCTCATAGCCTCAATACTAAGCTCAAGAGAGTCACCAACAAAATCAGCAATTTCCTGAACCTCAGCAGGCTGATAATTATGTGCAAGAATGACAGCATTAAGCTCACGCTTAAGTCTTAAAATCTCTTCAACAGGCTTGTCCCTGCTAGACGACATGAAGCTAACCTAATGTAGTAGTTTTGTTGGAATATTATTGTTATGCTAGTGTAGCGATATGCTGATACGAGCAGTGAGACTTTCGGCCATGATTACACGTACAGGTTGTTAATCGCTAGGCCTATTTGCTTTCTAAATATACGACCAAACGAATAGCTATGTGCGAAATTTCGCGCAAGGTTAAAAAGGAACATTGGATTATCTGGTATGTTGCAAAGGTATGGGAGAAAGTGGACCGAGAAACAGCCCGCGATAGAGAGGCCTCCGTTGAGGGAATACCATTAACGGCACTCGACAAGATACTATTTGTACTGAATAGAGAGTTTCTGGACAGATTTGGGAAGAAGTTGCTAGACCTAGACTTTGTCTTATGGCACGCTGGGCCATATAGTCATAAGCTTGAGGATATTATTGAAGAGAGTGTTGACTTAGGAATTGTAGAATATGAGATTGT
>JALWFJ010000019.1 GCA_027036495.1 Thermoproteales archaeon | reverse complement strand
AGCCTGTCATTTAGCCTGAACATGCCAATAGCCAGGCCAATGTAGCCAATTAGCCTAAGAATAAATCCCACTAGCTCGATTATGAGAAACACAGCCATTGCTAGACCATAGCTGCCAGGAAATGGCACGCTAGCTAGGACAAAGATGAATCCTACCGCTAGCAGTATGAACCCAGCAATGTAGCCAACTCTGACCAAGGTGGCGGGCGTTCCAAAGGCTGACTTATCATACTCCTCTAGCTTTGAGAAGGACGGTATCAAAAATCCAAACAGCGCTACAAGAGAGAGAGCAACAGATAGCAGCATGACTGACAGAGATATTACCAGCAGAATCAGTGGGTAAGGCTGAGAGCTAGCAGAGACCAGTGAGACCTTGGCAGCGCAGAGATTAACTGAGGAGATATTTGTGCTAAAACTCAGTGAAGTGTATGTCAGTGATGAGAACACGAGCGGTATGAGGAGCAGGTACGATCCACCTAGTATCAGTGAGCTCACTATGAACAGTATTGATGCTGTCCTGAGTCTCCTCAAGCCTTCAAGAAGATGTATCACTCTCTCTTCTTCAACACTCACGTGCTCTCAGAGATAATAATGCTAATTTTAGATTACTGTCAGGTCATGAGGAGAGAATGGTTTATCAGACCTAGAGACACAGAGCATGCAGATCGTGTAGAGAGTGATGAGACTCCCACCTTCTGACTAGGTGAGGAAGGCGATTGAGACTGAGAAGCTACTTTGTCTTGTGCTCACCTGCTAGATACCTTGATTAGCTAGAGGGCATTACTACAATCAACATGGAGGTAGTAACTATAGCATCCGCGATTTTC
This sequence comes from Thermoproteales archaeon, assembly GCA_027036495.1. Classification (GTDB taxonomy): domain Archaea; phylum Thermoproteota; class Thermoprotei; order Thermoproteales; family Thermocladiaceae; genus JAADER01. Next base: position 4,388 of record JALWFJ010000019.1, on the reverse strand, counting down.
CTAGCGATTATATTCCTCGTCCTACTTGCATCGACTATCCGCATATGCCCTGAGTACATGAGGTACGTCAAGTTTAGGCTTGGAAGATATGTCGGCGTGTATGGTCCAGGAGTAGTCATAGTGTTGCCAGTCATAGAGAGAGTGTCCCCAATTGATCTGAGAGTGACCGTTGTGGATCTTCCAGCTCAGAAGGCAATAACTAGAGATAACGTCGAGGTCACTGTCGATGCGACAGTGTACTTCAGAGTCATCAAGCCAGAGGACGTGATACTGAAGGTGCAGAACTACAAGGCTGCCGTTGCCTACCTTGCAGCTGCAACTCTACGTGACGTCATAGGAATGAAGGATCTGGATACTCTCCTGAGCAAAAGAGAGGAGGTTGCTCAGGAGATTGCTAGAATAGTTGACGAGTATGTGCAGGAGTGGGGCATAAAGGTGACGTCAGTGGTTATGAAGGACATACGTCTCCCAGAGGGCCTAGTCAGGGCGATGGCGCAGGCAGCAGAGGCAGAGCGTACAGGTAGAGCAAAGGTCATTCTCGCAGAGGCTGACCTAAAAGCGGCAGAGAAGTACCTAGAGGCAGCAAAGAAGTATGCTCAGAGCCCTGTTGCCCTCATGCTGCGACAGATAGATGCACTGATAGAGATAGCTCGAGAGAAGAGCCTCATTGTGGTCACACCTAGCACGCTAGAGCTAACTACTCTAGCACCAGCAATACTGAGATACTATGAGAAGCGTGGAGAAGAGAAGAGAGAAAGCTAGAGTAGTAGTCGCGCTGTTGCTCGCGCTGTGTCTAGCGTCCATGTTTAAGGCACTGTGCCTTGACACGGCTGATCTTAGACGTAGCACATACTACGTAGTGAAGAGAGTGATTGTTGCGCACATCAATGGAGTCATCACTAGTGCCACAGTCAACTACATTGAGCAAGTAACCTCACACATGAAGCCTGGAGATGTGCTGGTACTTGTACTTGACACTCCTGGTGGAAGTCTAGAGGCTGCATTAGAGATTTCCAGGATCTTAGAGAACCTCAACAAACCAGTCATAGCGTTTGTGTATCCTAAAGGCTCATATGCGTGGTCTGCAGGCACGCTGATACTCATAGCTTCTCACATAGCAGCAATGGCTCCGGGCACAGTCATTGGTTCCTGTCAGCCTGTGGTGATAAACGTGATTACTGGTAGCGTGAGCCCTGTGAATGAGAGCAAGATAGTAAACGCAGTCATAGGATACTTCACCGAGGCTGCTAAGCTGACTGGAAAGAATGAGACTTTCGTACGTCTATGTGTGCTCAAGAACCTGAACGTTGGACCTGAGCTCGCACTGAGGTATCACATAATCAACGTAGTTGCGTCTAGCATCAGCGAGCTCATCAAGAAGATAAACGGGACTAGAGACCCAGTACTGAACGTAACACTGCTTGTAGAACCTAAGGTACCGATAGTAGACATAAGACCAGGACTTCTATACCAGGTGAGGCAGTACCTAAGTAATCCAGTCACTCTTCAGGCAATCTTCTTCATAGGTCTACTCATACTTCTCGTAAGTGGACTAACTGCAGCTACCCCTCTAGCCATTGCTGGTCTAGCACTCATGCTTGCTGCCCTGACTCTGACTCTACTCCCTCTGAACACCGCTGGAGTAATAATGCTTGTGATTGGGATAGCACTGATTCTGGGAGATCTCTTTTCGCACTTCTCCTCTCATGGATCAATGTTCGCCGCTGGGTCGATACTGACAGCATTTGGTATACTTCTGAGCATGCCAGAGATGAAGCCACCAGAGATGCTGATAAGGACATGTGGCTCAGTGCTCACCGCATTGGGATACTCTGCACTTGTAGCAGCTATAGTGCTCAGCACAGTCACTGTTCTTTTAATTTACAGAACATATCGAAGACGTCCATATTCAGAGACCTTGCTAAGCATGGAGGGGAAGAGAGGGGTAGCCGTGGAGGACATGGAGGCAGGAAAGACGGGGTACGTGAAGATTGGAGGAGAATACTGGCGCGCAGTAGCTCTAGAGAACATAAAGAGGGGAGATGAGGTAGTCGTTGTAGGAATGCATGAGGGTGTCCTTCAAGTGAGAAAGGCAAGCTCTGGTGGGTGATAAGGGAGAAAGCTTATTCTACCCTAATCTCTTCTAGCCTAGTCTCGAGATAAGGTGAGCTCTAAGGTAAAGATGAAGGTTGAGGGAGTCTTAACAAACGTTGATTATGATGATGCACTTACGCTCTTCAGAGCACGAGAGCTAATCATTGAGTCTAGGAGGAGAGGCTTGATGTGGGTTGAGAAGCTTCCACTAGAGGTACTGATAGACTCCTTCTATGTACATTACAGGAGACCTATACTGAAGAGGATCTCCCAGTTTAGCGATGATAGACTTCTCGTGTGGTACAAGGTTGTGTCAGTATATGTTAACTCACAGCAGTACAGGGACATAGCAGATGTCAGCTATGGGAACGCTAAGATGTCTAGACTACTTGCACTCAAGCTTCTCCGAGTGTATATGGGAGTGCTCTCGAAGATCGAGAGAAGCGACGAGTACAAGTCTGCACTCTACGTTGAGCTGAAGTCGAGAGCTAGCGGGAAGGAGCCAAGTCCCTACATCAAGTCGGTGATAAGCAAGATAGAGCACAGCATAAAGACTGAGATAAACTTCGTGCTAGGAAGGTCTCACCCCATAAGAGAGACCCTACATAAGACTAGAAGCGTTCTAGGAAACATTGCTGGCGACGAGGTCGCAGAGATACTTCTTGAACCTGAAGATGAGTCTACCAGGATAAGACTTACCGAGATTCTGAGAACCCTGATCGAGCTTGTCAGAAGAGCATCAAGTGAGGTAGATCTACTTGAGAAGTACGTGGACTATAGAGGATATGTTACAGGTATAAAGAAGCTTGCAAGTCTGAGAGAGCTACGTGACCTAACTCCAACCGAGAGAGCAAGGCTGTTAACATCCAGAGAGATAATGGCCTACAAGCTTGGCACAGCGAGCCTCATGGTAAGAGAGCTGCGTGTAACCTCGAGACCGAGGATATACATGTTGATAGACAAGAGTGGATCCATGTTCTACTCAGTAGACATCAAGGTTGAGGGATTCGAGTATCTCAACAAGATAACCTGGGCAACAGCGTTAGCACTAGCAGTACTGCTTAAGGGTGGTCAAGTTATAGTCAGGTTCTTCGACAAGAAGGCACACGAGCTACTTACGGATAAGACCCTCATCGTCAAGACCCTGCTTCAGCTTACTCCACTTGGTGGAACAAGCATAACTAATGCTCTCAGAGCAGCAATAAGCGATGTCACTAGAAATCCTAGACTCAGGACATACAAGCTTATGCTCATAACAGATGGGGAAGATAACAATATTGATGTAAACATACTGCTAACAGCACAGAGAATTTTCAAGAACTTCATAGTCATACTTGTAGGAGGAGAGAACTACATCATAGAGAAGTACTGTAAGGACGTGATAAAGCTGAAGAGCATAGGATACAGCTCTCTCAAGAAAGTGTTAAGATACATCTAATAGTTTCAAGCAATAAAGAAATGCTTAAGTAGACGTGCTCAGAGTAGAAATACAATGCTTTCACTGACACCACCAGAGCTGATACTGATAATAATTGCGTTCGCGCTACTTCTCATCTGGGGTCCCTCAAAGATACCAGGGCTAGCACGTGCAATCGGTCAAGCAATACACGAGTTTAAACGTGGTGCAAGAGGGGAACCTCTAGAGAGTGAGGAGAGACCCCACAAGGAGGACATATATGAGCTTGCTAGGAGGCTTGGAATAAATACGGATGGAAAGAACGTGGACCAGATTATTGAGGAGATAACTAGGAAGTTAACAGAGATCAAGGAGTTGAAGACTGGTAAGTAACAGCCTCCAGATTTGTTCTTATATACTCTCGCACAATTTTTTCCACAACCTCTTTTAGACTTCTTTTTCCTAGGGATACATAAAGAACCACGTCCTGCTCATGGGATAGACTTATCCAGACCTTGTCTACACCTTTCCTGACATAGATCCTCTCTCCCTCAAGCTCAAACATGTAGTCATAGTTGCCCTGCATACGCAGTAATTTTGCTAGCTCTCTATCTCTGAGCCTCAATACCTTAGCTTCCATCTGAGCCTATCATCGTAATAGCGTCTTATCAAGTTACTTTCACCCTACTCCCTCCCCACTTACAGGGATGTATCCCTGCCACGACATAGACACGGCACAACATAAGAGATCACGCACAAGCAACTCACGAAATGAGAACTGGAATAGACACGAGAATCATGAAAAGCCGACCTCTAGAGATAGCTTTTGAGAAGATAGCAAGACTATTCGACCTGGTCGAGCTATGTGCGTCACACATTAGGAGTGAGCTTGAGAGAT
>JALWFJ010000018.1 GCA_027036495.1 Thermoproteales archaeon | reverse complement strand
CTATTAAAAGCAGCGATAACTTGATAGAGTGATGTAGAGTCCTCATTCAGGATGTCCTACACTTTAAGAGTCTCTCAGACTTGAGATAGCCAGCAATGAGGACAGAGCCGCTTGAGGAGACCTTGAGAGAGCCTTTCAGTAGCCTCGTCAACGAGATTCTCAGTGTCTGGAGAGGACCTGAAATAGTTCCAAAGATGCTTGCTGCTTGTCTTCTTGCTGAGGGTCACGTGCTTCTTATTGGTCACTTTGGCGTGGGTAAGACGACCCTCGCTAAGACCTTTGCACAGGTCATTGGTGGATCCTTCAGTAGGATTCAGGGCACGCCTGACCTGCTTCCCTCAGACATTCTTGGCATGTATGTGTGGGATCAGTCTAGAGGAACCTTCGTGCTGAAGAAGGGACCTATCTTTGCCAATGTCGTGATGATAGACGAGATAAACAGACTCAGTCCTAGGACACAGTCAGCACTTCTTGAGGCGATGCAGGAGAGACAAGTGACTATTGAGGGTGTCACCTTGCCGCTACCGAGACCCTTCATAGTCATAGCAACGCAGGTTCACCTAGAGACCGAGGAGTTTGGTGTTGCTCCTCTCCCGAAGGTTCAGCGTGACAGGTTTCTTGCAAGTATACCTATAACAATACCGGATAGACGTACTGAGCTCAGCATCTTGAGAGATGTTGACCGTATCGAGAAAGCACAGCCAAGACAGATCGTGACACTCGAGGAGCTTAACAGATTAGTCACGCTTACTCAGAGGGTATTCGTACATGACGATATATATGAGTACATTCTGGACATAATGCAGGAGCTGAGATCACGTCCCGAGATTGAGCCCATGAGTATACGTGCAAGCATTGCTCTTGTCAAGCTGTCAAGAGCATGGGCGCTCATGCATGGTAGAGACTACGTGGTGCCAGATGATGTCAAGCAGGTAGCACTATACGCACTCTATCACAGAGTAGTTCCCAGGAGAGGTTATGAGCTAGGGCCAGATGAGGTCCTGGACATGCTGCGTAGAGTTCTTGAGAGAGTACAAGCCCCTAGATAGAAAGCTACCTAGTCACATTTATGTAGAGATGATTCCACAGTCCTAGATACTTGAACCTTCTCGTCCTTGGGCTATAGGCCCAAAGCTCGAAGATGAGCTTATAGCTTCCAGTCCTATTGATCGACAGGTAGACTGGTACGAGAGCACTCTCATTGTGCGTGAGACACAGGTCAAAGTAATCTATTATGGGCGCATTTGCCGAAATTGTAGAGTTAACCAGTGTTGTTCTATTGCCAAGCTTGATGTAGACTCTGTACAGCATAACATGTCCCTCATAGTTAAACACGTACACCCATAGCAAGAACTTCTCACCAGGATGCACATGTGTTGGATAATTACCAATCTTCTTATTTGGGCCAAGAAGACCAATCGCCGAGAACGGCTCAGCAACTCTACTCTTATTCACCACGTAAGCCACAGCAAAGACAGACGCAACAATAACAAGTGCAAGAACAACAGCAGCAACCTCCTCGTCCATGATCCTAGACTTACACACCTTACGCTCCTCCTTGCCCTGACTAGCCCTGCTGCCAGGAACAACATCAAACGATGATAGATACCAGAGCTTAAACCTGTAGTAAACACGTGGAGCAACAATAAACGCTAGGACAAAGATCAGCGGGGGAAGAACAGCCACACATACTGAAACAACAAT
>JALWFJ010000017.1 GCA_027036495.1 Thermoproteales archaeon | reverse complement strand
ACAAGCATCGAAAGTAAACCTAAACACACCCTTTGGAATACCAAAATTAATGCTCAGCTACATACTTAGCAAGTTCAGGAAGAAAGAGTAAAGCAAACCTCAGAGGTACTCTAAAGAACATCTTTCTGCAGGTATAAATATGACTACTCCTTTCCACGAAGATCTCAGTGTAATCACACAGACCACAGGTACATGCAATAACAGTGTACTTTGCGAATCCAATAGAAACTTCCTTAATTAGTGGCCTACAGGTCTGCTGAACTCTAGCTATGTGGCTAAGCGGTCTTCTGACAAGTATAATCTTAACAGTGCTAGTATCATTTTCTAGCTCTAGAAGTAGCCTTGTCAGAACAGCACCAATATGTGTACATAGTCTACGTGCATACCCCCAGGACGAGTACTGACATGAACATACTATACTAGAGCCTCTACGCCACACATCGTACTTGTCTTCTCTATCTCCAAGCTCTGGTAGACCTCCTACCTGCCATAGTACACCAGGTACAATCTCTCTCACAGTCTCAGCTCTAACCCGCTTATAGACCCTCCTGATCCAGGACTTAGAATCTACCTCAAGTAATCTAGCAATATTCTTGACCAGCGAAATTAGCACTTCGAGAAAGGAGACACACTAAAGAAAACTTTACGGTAGCTCCTACTCTGGAGAAAAATATTAACAACACTATTCTTTCACCATTGTACTGACTCCTCTACTTAACAGCTTGCTCATCACTCTACCTAGCCATCTAATAACATATCCTCAAACTCTACTAAGTCTATCCTCAAAACTTGACAAATTTATCGACAAACCACTTTCAAGATCCTATAATCTCCCGCTCAAGAGTACTAACCTCTTCCTTAAGACTCTCCACACTCTCTCAGGGGATACTAACTCTATACTCTAAAGAGTCTGTCTTTTTAAGTTCGTCAATCTTTTCTTTTAAGACTTTCAATCTCTCCTCTAAGCCTTATGTTAGTGCGATATTTAGCTATGTTGTTGCTAATAGTGGACTGACTATTGACAATACAGGTGTTAGATAGGTCGCCGACACCTATTTGACTAGAGCATGTCTGACTGTGACCTAAGGGTTTGAGGGTTAGAGAACTGGAGCCCGGGCCGGGATTCGAACCCGGGATAAACGGGTCTGCAGCCCGCCGCCTTCGACCGCTCGGCCACCCGGGCTGCTCACTATGTAGGACTTCTAGCATTCTTAAAAAGGTAACTCTGTGCTTCTCCTAGAATTCTACTTAGCATGTTCGCTGCCTCTTCTAGTCTTATTGGTGGTCTCTCTATGTCTATTCTTGCCTTTAGAAACAGCTGGGTTATTATTGGTGGTCTAAGTGAGCATCTCTCTAGTAATTTAATGTCTGTCAGTATCTCTTCAGGTGGTCCAGCTGCAACAGCTTGTCCCTTATCAAATATGTATACCAAGTCTGCGAGCTCTGCTGCGAGCTCAATATCGTGTGTAGTTACTATTACCGTGTACTCTCTCTTTAGATCTCTTAGAAGTCTGTATAGCTCCTCTCTGCTGGCAGGATCTATGCCTAGTGTTGGCTCATCAAGTATTATTATCCTCGGCTTGTATACTAGTACTGATGCTATTGCTACCTTCTTTTTCTCTCCAAAGCTGAGGTTCACTATAGGTCTGTCAAGGAGATCTTCAATACAAAGTTGCTTAGATATGAGCGTAACTCTTCTTCTAACCTCCTCCTCAGGCACGTGCATGCTCCTCAAGGTGTAAGCTATCTCGTCGTATACTGTCAGGTTGAAGAGCTGGTCATCTGGGTCTTGAAGAACAAGACCAATGAGTTTACGGGTCTCGTTAAACTCTCTCCACGGGTCTCTTCCATACACTCTGACGATACCGCTACCGCGAAGCAGACCTGTTATGCATAGTAGGAACGTAGTCTTACCCGACCCATTTCGTCCAAGTATGAATGTGCAAGTCTTGTCAGGTATCTCGACTGAGACTCCTCTTAAAGCTTGGACACCGTTCGGATATGTGTATACTAGGTTCTCCGTGTATAGAGCTAGGCTGCTCATATCCGTGTAATGCATGGTATTACGTTTAGCTTATCGAGAAGAATTATCAGCATTATTACTGCAGCCAAGATTAGATGTATTGGCTCAGTCATAGTGTATGTTCTCGAGTATACCCTTATGTCAGGCAGATCTCCAAAGGTTCTCAGTCTCATAATCTGCGAGAGTACAGTGGATCTGTGTGAGTACCTTATCAGCAGGTTCGTAATGACGAGTCCAGTGGAGCGTAGGGTCTCAATGCTAAGCACGGGTCTATATCCGCGGAGCCTAGCGTATCTCAACATGAACATCATCTTATCATGTATCTCCTGTATGTATCTCAGAGAGATGAGCAACGTTAGAGCAATCTTGTGTGGCAGCCCTAGTCTCCTCAGCGCTACTACTAGGTCAGATGGACAGGTGCTGTGAAATGTGTACACTACTAAGGTCATTATTGAGTACAGCTTAAGAGCAACTTTGAGACCAAGCATGATCCCACTTATTGAGAGCGGTACTATCCATATGTGGACGACATGTCCGCTGCCTGAAAGTGCTAGACCTAGAGTGAACAAGAGCATAAACACTGTAGACTCCTCATACATGCTTAACATATGTCTGAACTTTAATCCAGACATAAAGAAAACGAGAAAGGAGAGAACTAGATAGGTTAAAAGGGTGAGAACCTTCCAGGTAGACAGTACAGCCACTATTAACAGTGCTAGCAGCAGTATCTTCAGTCTTGGATCAGTCTTCTTGCACCACTGTGCTGCCTCGCCTGAGAGGCTAGAAATCATCTCTTGCCTTTACGCTTAGTAAGCACCCACGTTCCAGCCGCAACACCTATCAGTATTGTAAACCCGAAGGCAAATCCATAATAGACCGCGTACTCGCCGAAGGTCTCGTCGTTGAATATAGGCTCAAATAGCGTGTGCTCCTTGACGCTGTATCTTATTTTGCTGCCGCTCCTCACCACCGTGAGCACGTCACATACCGCATGCTCAGGTCCTGGAACTCCGGCAATCTCGATCTCGCCCCTTACTAGATCCTTCACAGGTATTCTCAATACAAAGTATCCAGCGTTGTCTGTCTTTGTTGTTGCGATTACCTTACAAGTAGGTGGACATACAAATGATGTGCAGTTAGGCTTGTATGCATAAACTAGGGCATCTTTTGCTGGGCCAAATCCGGGAAAGTAGACATTCCCCTTAACTATTAGCGTGTTGTTTTCTAGCTTGACGCTATATATATCCATCTCTATTGCGTGTGCTGACACGACTTGAGTCACCATGAGCACCCCCAGCACTACTGCCATCACTATATGTGATAACACGTGTGTTCTCAACATGTCCTCACCTGACTCGTGCAATCCTCAGTATGTGGCTACCATATACTGGAGTGAGCACATCAGGTTTTGCTATTGTTAGAGCATACATGACGGTGCCAGTTACCACTGCCTCAGCAGCTGCTACAGGTAGATGAAAGAGTGCAAGTGACACGCATGCTGCTATGTAGCTTGGTCTGTGAAGTATCATTGCCGCAACGTAGAGCCAGCTAACAGTAAGGGCAACTACTAGCAGCACCGAGATCGCACCAATAGCTGCGCCAAGAATGGCTACCTGTTTTGCATCTCTCAGCTTTGGCAGTACTCTGCTCGCAATGATCCACGCTATAAGTGCTGGCAGACCCATGTCAATTGTGTTTACTCCAAGTGTGGATATGCCGCCAAAGCCGACTAGCACTGCCTGAAGAAACAGCGCGATGAATGCTGCAATAAAGGCGTGGGGTCCAAGAATCATGCCAATGAGTCCTGAAAGAAGCAGATGGACAGAGGATGGCCCTACATTCATGTGAATCAGCGACGCTACAAAGAAGATCGCCGTGAACAGTGCTAGCCTGGGCACGTCCTCTAGAGTTATTTTCCTGTACTTCAGCGCTAGTCCAATTATGATCGCTGTTATTAGATACCCGACTATGCACTCACTTAGTGGGAGTGCTCCCTCTGCTATGTGCATCGAAGCACATTTCGTCAACTGCTCAATATTTTTTTTGGCAGATTGATACGCGCAGAAGTAACACTTCGGCTAGGTAGTGGTGCTATTCTCCGAACTCTCATTGTATTACTTATCGTTACTGTAAGTATCACAGACCAGCAAGTTGAGGCTTATTTCTCATGGTTCAGGTATAACTCGCATGGCACTCTATGAGCGTAAGGTCGCTGGTGCAGTGATTGTCATGACGGTGTTTCTTAAACTGCTGATGCTGCCACTAATGTACACTTGTTCACCTGTTCTTGGAGATTATGCAGTCCTCCTGTACTTTGTTCCTGATGGTGCCGTGATTGGTCTCTTCTGGGTTCCCTTCATGACTAACTATGCTAGGAGGATACACATGGACTATGCACCTGTAACGGGAGCTATAACCTCGCTCTACACCTTGACTGTCCTGAACGCAGTTACTGTACCACTATTCCTCTACTATGCTCCAGCATGCGTTGCTCTGTCCTCTTTGCTCTGCAGCACAGCATCTCTTGCTGTGGCAGATCTAGTTCTCGCATCGCTATTACTACCTGTAAGATCGTACATGCTGAGACTAACTCACTAAAACACTCAGCGATGTCGTTTTTCCAACGGTTTAAGATATCCTTTCTCTTGGACGGGACATGAGCTCAAAGGATTCTATTGAGTACTTCATGGTTATTGGAGAGGAGAATCATGCAGCGTTTGCTGAGAGAGTAGAGAACCTCTTGATCAAGCTCAAAGGCAAGAGCAACACTAGACTGCTAATTGTGGCACTAGGGAAAAGTATTGAGACAACTATTCAGAGACTTAGAGAGGCACTGCTCTGCAACATCTCCGTATCTGTCAGACTATATCTTGCAAGGAGCCTGGACGAGTTTAAGACTCTCATTAGTAATATACTCTCTGAGGCTAGTCCTGGAAGTAGCATAGTGTTTCTCTGTGTTGATGAGGCTCTGGCAAATAACATTATTAGCATATTAAACACGCATGGTGTAGCTAGGGTGGAGTCATGCTAGACTTCATAATTACTGTTGACAGGAGCTTGATGACGAACCATCACGGCAAGGAGTTCATTGGCTTCATGACGACTAGCCCAGCTGTTGGTCTACCAGAGTGGCTCTGGATGTGGATATGTGCACCCAGGCCTAAGTGTGACAAGTTTGGTAGACCTATTGAGGCTCCTTACGGGCTCAGAAAGATAGAGGCTGCGCTTGTGTCTGCAGGTTTCAGGGCAGCAATAGTTGATCCTGACTATCTTCCTAGATACATAAAGTCTGCTAAGGCCCTGCTGATAGGTCATCACGACTTCTTTGCCTTCTGTGCTCCAAGCAACGTCTGGTGGGCCATAACCAAGCGCGAGCCTGTTAACAGGAAGTACTTCATAAAGCTGATGGAGAGCAGACCCGTGAGGGAGTTCAAGGAGAGAGGAGGAAAGATCATCATTGGGGGACCAGCAGCGTGGCAGTGGCTTCATGTTGAGGATCTCTGGGAGAAGTGGGGAGTAGACTGCGTCATTGATGGGGAAGCTGAGAAGGTCATAGTTAAGATATGTGAGAAGATACTGAATGGCGAGCCAATACCCAAGTACGTATTCATTGGGCCTGAGGAGGTGCCAAGCATAGAGGAGATACCGGTCATAGTGAAGCCAAGCGTGAATGGACTGGTAGAGCTAATGCGTGGCTGTCCAAGACACTGTAGCTTCTGCAGCGTGACCTTGAGACCACTGAGATACATACCGCTAGAGAAGATAGAGGCTGAGATTCAGGTCAACATCAGGTACGGGATAAGGCACATACTTCTTCACTCAGAGGACGTGCTCCTCTATGGAGCAGACGGTGTAAGACCGAGAGAGCAGCCACTATTGAAGCTTCACGAGACGGCCCTGAGGTATGCAGAGACGCTAGGGTGGTCTCACGTGAGCTTGTCAGCTGTCGTGTATGCACAGAGAAATGGCAGAGTACTCAGCAAGCTAACCGACATGATATTTAGCAAGACTGGACAGAGGTTCATTGGCGTGCAGACAGGCATCGAGACTGGAAGTCCAAGACTTGCCAAGATAATAATGCCGGGTAAGTCTGCACCTTACCCATCAGAGAAGTGGCCAGAGATAGTCGAGGAGGCATTCTCCATAATGGCTGACTGTAACGTTGTCCCAGCCGCAACGATAATACTGAACCTCCCGAAGGAGACCCCAGACGACTGTGTCAAGACGGCGGAGCTCATTGACAGACTGAGACCATACCCAAGCCTCATCGTTCCAATGTACCTGGTGCCCATGGGCGTCTTGAAGGATAAGCGTGCACTCTTGGCGTTCAAGATAAAGCCTGAGCATGTAGACGTGATGTGGAAGTGCCTAGAGCACTCGCTGTACTGGGCTCCCAGACTAGCATCAATGTATCTGTCAGATAGGAGGAGTGCACCAGTGAGGATGATGATAAGTCTGTTCCTGAAGCTCATAGAGTGGAAGAAGCGCAGTCTCGAGAAGAAGATTAGGGAGTACCTTGAGATGGCGTCCGAGGGAGCTTATGAACATAAGGCCGTTGAGGAGGAAGAGGCAGTAGCTACATGAGCAAGATAGTGCTACTATATGATTGTCCAAAGTGTCTCAAGATCTGCGAGAAGATAAAGAGCTGCCTAGGCTTTCCAGATATCGAGATTGTATCTATAAGATCAATCAATGATAGAGGTGACCTCAGTAGAGAATCTGTACAGGTACAGATACTAGTCACGTGTAAGTCTAGAAAGGTTCTCAAACTGCTCAGCAAAGATGATAAACCTACGGTCCTATTGTGCTATGAGGACAAGGTTCCTGAAGTTCCTCCAAACATTAGGGTAGTCACCGCGTTAAGAGTGTACAAAGATGACCTTGAGAGGGATGACATGTTTCACGCGCTTATAACTCTGCTGAGGGAGTTGCTGTCTCAGATATCTACATATAGGACCTTTATCAGCAATCAGAGAGGGGTTTAGCTCATCATGCTCGTCAGACTACCTGTCGCTCATCATAGCGTGATGATATGCGGCACTACTGATAATTGATGAGGCGGCGAACTACTGACATGGGTATGAGGCTCTCTCGACGTGGTGTTAGTGAGCTCATTGGGGCTATATTCGCGATAATGGTAGTCATAGCACTGATCTTCTTGATAGTCTACATGTTTGACTCCATGAAAAAGCTTGGGGAGAGACTTGAGTCTAGATATGGATTTGAGAGAATGTTGCTTAGATCGAGAATTAACGTAGCTAACTTTACGCTTGAGGACTCTGGTAGCGTGAGTCTCCTTGTTCTTAAGCTGTATCCAGGACTCGCATCCTATGTGAGGACAGTCTCCTGTACCTTCCAGGTTGGGTCTAGTACTCAGAGGATTGTTCGCTGTGAGTACTTTGTGAATAACTCAGATACCTTGACCATAGTTCTCAATAACAGTGTCTCGTGGAGTAGTGCCCGTATTGCTCTTGTGCTTCGGACAGGAGATGTCGTGATAGTGCCTGTATACTCTACTGCTCCGGTCGTGTACGAGGTTCCTGCTCCAGGAGTAGATTATGCTGAGTATGTCAATGAGACTTATCGTGGAACACTTCTTGCATTCACAGTGTTCTATAACAACTCGACTGGATGGGCTTGCTTTAATGTTACTCTAAACTTCACGTGCTCCTCATCCTCTACCTGTACACTAAATGGGTCATCCTATGTCGTTGTCAGCAAGGTGTTCTGTGTTGACCCGCTAGCCACATACATCATCTCGAACCTATTTACCGTGTACTGTGCGGTCGCTCCATGTAGCATCAATGTTAATGTCACGTTCTACACTCTGTCTGGCAGAGAGTACAGCTTCGTTATTCCTGTAATGAGGATATACCAGTAGCTTGCTCTGGTTCTCGGGTCGGGTTTTTTAGAGGAGTCGCCGAGTCTACTAGACTGAGTGCATCATGGCTGATGAAGTTATACTTCGCGTAGCTGAGGCTAGGTCGTACGATGTTGGACGAGGAATAGTGAGAATACCGACAAAGTACATGAGGATACTGGGAGTAGAGCCGGGAGACTACGTCGAGATAGTTGGCAACAGGAAGGTAGCCTATGCACAGGTCTGGCCAGCATATCCTGAAGACGAGGACAAGGACATCATAAGGATGGACGGACTTCTCAGACAGAACGCAGGCGTAGGCATTGGAGACAAGGTTAAGGTCAGGAAGGCTAACCTGCGAGCAGCGCAGAAGGTGGTGATAGCACCTGTAGGTGAGCCGGTTGCTGCTGATCCAGAGTATCTCAAGAGGGCATTTCTCTTAGGAAAGCCCGTGTGGAAGGGAAGGATAATAGAGATACCGTACTACACAGGCAAGATAAGGTTCGTAGTGACGCAAGTAACGCCGGGACCAGCAGCGTATGTTGGGATAGACACCGAGGTCATAGTTAGAGAGGAGCCTGTAAGGGAGGCAGAGCTAACAATACCTCGTGTTACTTGGGAGGATATTGGTGATCTTGAGGAGGCAAAGCAGAAGATTCGTGAGCTTGTTGAGTTGCCTTTGAAGCATCCTGAGATTTTTAGGCATCTTGGTATTGAGCCTCCTAAGGGTGTTTTGTTGTATGGTCCTCCAGGCTGCGGCAAGACCCTACTGGCAAGAGCCGTAGCGAATGAGACAAACGCGTACTTCATACATATCAATGGTCCAGAGATAATGAGCAAGTATTATGGTGAGTCTGAGGCTCGTTTGAGGGAGATTTTTGAGGAGGCTAAGAAGAATGCTCCTGCAATCATATTTATTGATGAGATCGACGCAATAGCACCAAGGAGAGACGAAGTAACTGGAGAAGTTGAGAAGCGCGTTGTTGCGCAGTTGTTGACACTCATGGATGGTCTACAGGAAAGAGGACAAGTCATCGTGATAGGAGCAACAAACAGACCAGAAGCAGTAGACCCAGCACTAAGAAGACCAGGAAGATTCGACAGAGAAATATACATTGGAATGCCTGATAAGAGAGCTAGAAAGGAGATCCTGCAGGTACATGTCAGAAACGTTCCACTATGCACAAAAGAGGACGTAGAAGAGGGACTGTGCAAGGAGGATGAAATAGTTGACCTAGACAAGCTTGCAGAGATGACACATGGCTACACAGGCGCAGACATAGCCGCACTAGTCAAGGAGGCTGCAATGATCAGGCTGAGGAGAGCTATAGAGTCGAAGGAGATAGATATAGAGCAGCCAGAGATACCTCCAGAGCAGCTACAGAAGATAAAGATAACAATGAAGGACTTCATGGAGGCACTTAAGTACGTACAGCCAACTGTCCTGAGAGAGGTTATAATTGAGGTTCCAGAGGTCAGATGGGATGACATTGGAGGATACGATGAGGTTAAGCAGGAGCTCAGAGAAGTTGTGGAGTGGCCGCTCAAGTATCCCAAGTACTTCGAGGAGCTGGGAATAGAGCCTCCTAAGGGTATTTTGTTGTTTGGTCCTCCTGGTTGTGGTAAGACTTTGTTGGCTAAGGCTGTTGCTACTGAGTCTGGTGCGAATTTTATTGCTGTTAGGGGTCCTGAAGTACTAAGCAAGTGGGTTGGTGAGTCTGAGCGTGCAATAAGAGAGATATTTAGGAAGGCAAGGATGGCTGCTCCCTGTGTCATATTTTTTGACGAGATTGATGCAATAGCACCAGCAAGAGGGAGAACACATGACACGAGCGGAGTAACCGACAGGATAGTAAACCAGCTTCTTGCTGAGATGGACGGAATAGCGCCATTAAAGAATGTTGTTGTTATTGCTGCAACAAACAGACCAGACATACTAGACCCCGCACTACTAAGACCAGGAAGATTCGACAGATTGATCTACATACCACCACCAGATGAGAGAGCAAGATTCGAGATACTGAAGGTTCATGTCAGGAAAGTGAAGGCAGTAGCAGACGAGGTGAGAGAAGGTGACTACAAGTACCTACGCGACCTAGCCAAGAGGACGGAGTACTACACTGGAGCAGACCTAGCAGCACTAGTTAGAGAAGCAGCAATGTTGGCTCTAAGAGAGTCTGTGAAGGATGGAAAAGTCAGACCTGTAGGAATTCAGCATTTTGAAGAGGCTCTCAGAAGAGTTCAACCATCACTAACTCCGGAGATTGTTAGAAGATACGAGGAAATGGCACGTGAACTGAGAAGAGTGTTAATGGGAGGATAACTTTGTTAGTCCTAAACTCTGAGTTTTCCTTCTGTCACTTACGCTTAACAATGTTGATTCCAAGTCTGTTAAGCACATTAACAACTAGATCTCTGGTATCCTTTCTAAGAGATTTCCAATGAACAACTGCCTTGTCTGGTCTCGGTTTTGTCCTATTAACGCACATGTGCACAACTTGGTGATCTATGCTAACGTACGTTGGTATGATATGGCCAACATTGTACTCGCCGCTTAACACGTGGTGAGTTATAGTTGAGTAATGTAGGTCTCCTATTGACACTATGGTGCTCAAGTTATTATGTGTAGATTTTCTCAAGATTTCTGGGAGATTTTCTATGAATATCTTAAATATCTTCACGCATCTACTATCATTCCACTCTCTATCTGTTGATCCAACTTCTATGAAGAGTGCATGCTTATCTAGTGATGGTCCGTGATGTGTTGCCTCCAGGGCAACTTCATACTCTCCTGTAAGGTCTTCCTCTTTAGCTAAGGTATACAGCGTCCTTAAGGCTTCTGACTGTAGTTTTGCATTACTGAGCGATACTGCTTTTGGCTTTCCACCATACTCTGCCTCTCCCCAGTTACCTGGAGTATGTACAGTTATTAGCGGTCTAGGATTTCTCATTTCATGTCTACTAACGTAGACGACTGTGTCCATGTTTAGTCTATCTAGGAGCTTGTCGACATAGTCTGTGAACGGTAAGTCAAGTTCTCTCTCCAGCAGCACAATAATGTCGTCTCTGTACTTGTAGAGGGAGAAGGTCTCACCCTCGCTTAACTTTGTGAGCTCCCTACTTATCTCCCTGTACACGTTAATTGAGAAGCGGTCTACCTTTGAGAATGCTAGTAGCATCACTTGCCTGCTAGGACTCGTGCTAGTCTATCCAGGTTTAGCTCGCAGACTGCTACAGGGTAATAGATCTCCATCTCGGTGAGAACCTCTGGATGAACCTCGCCCGCGTATCCAATCTCGGCCTCGTTTATTACGATGCTTGCAGTTCTCTCTGGGATTAGTCCTGGAAGTGAGGATCTTCTAAATCTTGGACTCAGTCCTAGCTGTCTGAGAAGCGTCTTCACAGGAACTAGTATGTCTGTGAGAGTTATCTCGAGCCCTGTCACGGCAAGTGCAGCATGGAGCTCGCAGCTTACCTCACCTTCCCTTACATATGCTATTTCCCCGAGATCAAACACCTTCAGACCATCTGCAACGTACTTCTCGTTTTGTCTTATGGTCTCTAGTAGCTGTGGCCATATGGCTGTTCTTATGCAGTTGTAGAGCTCTGATCGTGGGTTAAGTAGCTCTATGAGACCACTGTCTGTCTTGGCTAGGCTTAGCAATTTCTTTGACGTTAAGGCGTAGTTTAGTAGCTCGCTGAATCCTAGTCCACGTAGGAGCTCTCTGAGGGAGTCTACTAGTCGAGTAGTGTAGAGTATTGATCCGGTCACTGGCTGTGATGGTAGTTCTCGAGGGATGTTATCATATCCATGTGCGATCAGTATGTCCTCTATCAGGTCTACCTTGTGAAGCACGTTTATCCTGTAGGGGGCAACCTTGACCTCTATAGTGTCCTCGAGCTCTGTGGCGTCGTGTCTGCACATTGCTAGGTAGTGTATAATATCTCTCTTTGATAGCTCTATTCCTGCAAGCTCATCCACGTCTTCTGGAGCAACAGTAAGTGTCTGTGGCGTGTAGAGCTCCTTGAGCTTGTCTCCATAGTCTGCTCCCTCCAGCATGGGCACCAAGACGCATCTGCTCTTGCTTCTCTCTAGAACGTTGTACATAACCACCTTTGCTGCATCTAGCACATGTTTCAGCTGTGGTCCCGTAACGTCTATTAAGACGTCTCTTGTATCCTCAGTTATCTTGTAGTCCTCGGAGTTGAGTACCGGCACCATGACTAGAACGTTGCCATCCGAGTCAAGGATCACTGGCGCTGAGCCATCATGAACTGCAAGGTCTCCATAGAGTTTTCCCTTCTCGGTCTCCAAGAGAACCTCTCTTCCACTCAGCATCTTGTCAGAGCCTAGAGGCCTATATCGAATGTCATCAAGCTTCATTAAGGTGTACCTTATTGGAAACTTTATCTTTGCAGCATCATAGAGGCCTATCGCAAAGAGTCTTCTATCTCTACCATAGGTCTGATGAAGCTTCTCTTGAAGCTGCATCAGCTGTCTTATAGCCTCATCATCGAGCTCGACATTCCTCACAACACATGTGACCACGTATGGTCTGTGAGGGACCTTGTCGATGATCATCCTGTACGCAGATTCTCTCACCTCTAGTCGTGGCAAGCCAAGCTCAATGTCTAGGAGTCCCTTAGCAGCACGCGCAACACCCTCCACGGAGAACATGTCTGGTCTATCGTGTGTGACCTCTAGCTTGACCTCGTCCCTCCTTATCTCCTCTAGCTCTCCCTTCATCTTATTTAGAAGCTCTCTGAGCCTCTCCTCTGTGAAGCTTACACCAACTAGTCGCTCCAGGTCCCACTTCCTGAACGTTATCACTGTCATGCTGTTACTTAAGTAGTGTCTCTCAGCTCCTAGATCCATTTAACATTTAGCTAGAGCCGAGCAGGTATGCTACAGCCGATGTTGCTAGGGGTATTGCGAGGTTGTCCTCAATTCCGAAGAGCTCAGCAACCATCGCAGTGAGTGCTAGAGCTAGTGCATGAATGGGAGAAACGCCTACAGCAATTAGCACAGTGAAGAACACTAGAACTGCTGCTAAGCAGCCTTCAACTGTGTGTTCTGTTAGTGGTATTCTTCTCTTGCCGATAAGTATGCCAGCTACTGCGCTAACAGTATCATACACAGCAAGTCCAAGTATGCCATAGAGAGCGTATCTCCTGAACAGCAGGTAAGAGCAGAGCACCCCGAGGCTTCCCATGAGTACTCCAATGTACCCGTATCTCCTCTCGTACTCTCGCTCTGCCAGCTCTATTATCTCTCTTAGCTTAGCCTCAACCTTCATCAGTGCACTCTGTATGTGCTCTAGTGGTATGCTTATGGTACGTGTAGCTGGACTGTAGTGACCTGCTAGAGTTATCTTGTTGAGCTGTGCACGTATGAGGTCTATCCTATCTCTAAACTGTATATATAGTCTGTGTTTCTTCGTGTAAGCCACATATACGAACCCAACTATTAGCGTGAGCAGAGAGTAATACGCTACTGGGTCTAAGTGTATGAGCGAAGGAGCTATGAATGGGAGCAGTAGCGGGATTGTGAAGATTAAATGCAGTACCTTTCTGACTATGGTCCCAAGCTTCCTCTTATCCCGAAGCGCTGCAGTCACTTTGGTGAGCCTCCTCCTGCCCTCTCAAAAACTCCTTTATCTCTGATAACCTTCCAGCAATAATCTCGACCTCGACCTCGCTGCACATACATATGTAGTTTATGAGTCTCCTGTCGAGATCAGCCGCAGCCTTGTTAGCCCTTATGCAGATCGTAGCATCGTCAACGTAGGTGCTTTTTCTAATAATGATCCTACTTCTGTCCCTCAGGGTGAGTCTAGGAGAGCCCTCGCAGAGAACCACGTCCTGGACTGGACCAGCCCTTATCACGACTATCACCAGCGAGTCTAGATGCCTAATACGCTCTCTAACTTCTGGTCTCAAGTCAGCTGCAGCCTTGTTAGCTCTACATGCTACTATGCAGTCTCCACGAGGTGTGACAGCTGGATCCTTAGTTATCTCAAGGGTGTTTCTATGCAGTGCTCTTATGTTACCGTGTCCCTGTGCCTTGACAACATCATGTACAAACATACTCAAACGTTGCTCATCTCGACGAAGAAATATATCTGAGACTGCTTCCTGAAGAGATGAGTGATCATGGAGCTGACTCTTGGCTCAATTGAGGAGCTAACTAATCTGTACAAGGCAAGCACGATAGAGCTAATCAGGAGATTCTCTGCCAGGAGAACTCAGGAGGATAAGTATCTGATCCCACCTGAGAGGATTCCCTGGTACACGACAGTAGATCTCGGGGAAGAGAAGCCTCTCATGACTGAGAGCGGGGTTCTATACTTTGAGAGCATCTCGCTGGAGCCATCAAGACTTCCACCACACATAGACATTGCTGTGGGCTTTCTAGTGAGAACAAGTGACCTAGAGTATCTCTGTCTTGGAGTCCTCATTACAGGACGCTCAAGGAGACTAGTATGCCACTCTAGGACATACACTCATCCATATGACCTTTGGGACTTTCCGAGGAACATACAGGTACCAACTATAATGTTCGTTGGTCATGAGGTAGCTGAGACAGAAAACGTTAGAGTACAGGTCCCAGTTGACTGCGTAAGAGATCACTTTCAGAGCATCTTACCTCTACTTAGCCGCTTAACCGCGAGGCACATCATTATTCTCACAGATTTTGTCTCTCTCGTAGGCAAGGTAAAGATCAAGATTGTAGGTTCACGTACAGGTTATTCTTGGCTCTAAAATATTAAGATCAAAATTAATCACAGTTACATTGTGGCTATCATGCAAGCCAGAAATCTTTATATAACTTTACTACCTCATTTAATTTGGGGGAACTCAAGTCGTGGTAGAGCGAAATAATGTAGACGTAGATGAGCTGTTGGAGTCGCTCCTAGGAAAGGAGGAGTCTCCAATAGAGGAGACCATAGTCAAGGAGCAGACCATCGTGAGAATAAGGCTAGAGAGGAGGAGAAGACATATGGTTACCGTCGTCGAGTTTGATGGAGCAGAGGCGAAGAAGCTCGATATCGAGAACATAGCAAAGGAGCTGAAGAGAAAGCTTGCCGCTGGAGGAACAGTGAGAGATAACGTGATTGAGCTACAGGGTGACCACAGGCTTAAGGTGAAGAAGATTCTTGCAGATATGGGGTTTAACCCAGACAACATACTAATCGATGAGAGTGTTCGCGAACAGTAATCGAGGTAGATGGCGTCAGATATTGATGAGGAGCTCTCAAAAGTGCTTAGTGAGAACGTAGACCTTGGGACAAAGCTAGTCAAAGTATCGAAAATAGTGCTAAAACTCCTATCTCGGCTGTACTCGCGGAAGGATCTTGCCTCTATCTCGAGATTCTTTCTTGAAGATGTGTGTAGAAGTAGAGAACTCGTGTTAGCTCTATACTTTCCTGTAGCTGTGGTTTTATCAGAGCATCCAGAGCTAGCCGACATCATACCTGAGGAGCTTATCCGGCAGTATCTCTCTGTTCTGCTTGTCCTCTACGAGAAAAGTAAACATGTGTATTTTAGCTTGAGAGAAAGTAATGCCAGGCAATAGTCTTGGCTTACTGTTCAGAGTAACAACCTTTGGAGAGTCTCATGGTCCACTTGTTGGCGTCGTGATTGATGGAGTACCTGCCGGCTTACCTCTAAGTAAGGATGATGTGTGGCTTGAGCTTAAGCTTAGAAGACCAGGTCAGTACTTGACTAGTCCTAGAAGAGAGAGTGATGAACCTGATATCGTGAGTGGAGTATTTAATGGTAGAACAATAGGCTCACCTGTAACGATAATAATACGTAATAGAGATGTGGTGTCTCAATACTACGAGGATATCAGGTTTAAGCCTAGACCACTGCATGGTGATCTACCTGCATACATGAAGTATGGCGTTGATTCTTGGGACTACAGAGGTGGTGGTAGACTTAGTGCAAGAGAGACTGCAGCTCGTGTTGCTGCTGGTGCAGTTGCTAAGAAGCTTCTGTGTGCTAGAGGGGTCATTGTTGTGAGCTATCTGTACTCTGTGGGTGATGTTGAACTAGAGAGGACGCCCGAAACCGTTGATGTTGCTCTACGCACAAGGTTGTCTCCAGTCAAGTGTCCTGACCCTGACCTCGAACAGAGAATACTTTCACTGTTAAGAGAAGTGCAAGAGTCTGGTGACAGCATTGGTGGCGTTGTTGAGACTCTAGTCTTTAACGTTCCACCAGGTCTTGGTGATCCCGTGTTTGACAAGCTTAAGGCTGACCTAGCAAAGGCGATACTAAGCATACCTGGATGTCTTGCATTTGAGCTTGGTGAGGGAATCAGGATGTCCAAGATGAGAGGAAGCGAGATCGATGAGGCGATAATCGTCAGAGATGGTGTGCTTAGATGGGAAAAGAATGTTCAAGGCGGCATTATTGGTGGCCTAAGTACGGGAGAGATAATTAAGTTTAGAGCTTACTTCAAGCCGACATCCTCGATTAGAAAGCCTATCAGAACCGTAGACTTAGAGACCTACAGAGAGACCACAATAACGGTCAAGGGTAGGCACGATCCCTGCATTGCGGTCAGGGCTGTGCCAGTTGTTGAGGCAATGACCGCGATAATACTTGTCGACCACATGATGCGCGCTGGATACATAAGTACAGACAAGCTTACTCTCCAGGAGCTAAAGAACATTGAGACGTACTGGAGTCTCTACAGGAAGTACTCACCTAAAAGCTAGTTCTCGCATCTAAAACATGTAGAGCACTCATCAACAGCTCTAGCAATGGCAAAGTAGTCTTTAAACCCAACATACTTCAACAGCGTATATATGCTATTATAGACTGCTCTCCTTACCTCCCAGCCCTCATCTATAAGCCTAATTAGGTTACTCGTTATCGCTGATAAGTAAGTGAAAAGCTCGACAGAGGAACTAAC
>JALWFJ010000016.1 GCA_027036495.1 Thermoproteales archaeon | reverse complement strand
GAATCAGTCTTTAAGTCGCCAAGTTGGGTGAGGATCTTGTTTTGAAAATTTAGAGCGCTAGCTTGTCTATGGAGAGGCTGGGAGTTATATTTCTCATATTAGTGGTGGTGCTGGTCTGAAGTCTAGCTCTGTAAGTGCTTGTCCTATTACTCGTGCCTTCTCTATGAGCTCCTCTGTCGATGTGCCGCTTAGTTGTATTATCTCGCTTGCGTCTAGGTTTGTCAAGTCGTAGAATATCAGTCTTCTTCTTGGTCTTGCCTTGACTGCGATTACTGAGCCTTCGCTTAGTCTGTGTCTCAGTGTCTCACTCAGCATTACCCTGACGGTCTCTGCTGGCTTGTGTACTGGACTTATGAGCACCTCAAGCTCGAGCGTGTTGTCCAGTATCCTTATTATGCGCCCGATCAGGTATAGGGCCGTCACGGCTCATGTATCTTCTCTGTGGTACGGTTTATTAGGGTTTGCTCTGGCTTCTGCAGTACCTTGAGGTACAGTCGTGCCTTATGTGAGGTTGCCCTGCTAGCTGTGTGCATTGTCTGGGGATTTATTGGTCCAGTCGTGAAGATATGCTCCTCCGATATAGATCCTCTTGTTCTGGCAGTTCTGCGGTACGTCTTCTCTGCCTTAATCTGCAGCTTAGCTATAGTCTCTCTGTCCGTGCTCTGGGGAGGTAGAGCCATAGCCAGGTACCTGACCTGCTGTTCTTTTCTCAGAGTTGGCAGATACGCTCTTCCAAACGTGGTCGTGTCTGTCATAGCGTCAGTGCTAGGCTTTGGTGTATCCATACCTGCATTCTTTGTAGCTGTGAAGATTGCTGGAGTCTACTTGACGTACGTCATCGGGATCTCACTCTCTGTGATCGTAGTGTCCATGATGAGGGTAATGCTTGGCCAGGAGATGCTCACGAAGTACAAGGTCTCTTACTGTGCTCTCCTCACAGCACTTTGCGCATACACAGCCATGTCGGCTAGGCCAGGACTGGAGCAGATGATGTACATAGTTCTCTTCGCTGTTCCCTGGGGTCTGTACACTGTGCTGATAAGCTTCATAAATAGACGGTTCAGGAAAGTAAGCGAGATAATCCAGTCAACGCTCATTGACGTGCTAGTATCGACGCTTGTTGGCACAATCTCCGTGATACTGATATTCAACATAGGTAGCAACATGATAGCACACGGACTAGAGACACTATCAACAAGAATCGTGGATCTACTCCTAACTGTTCTGTTCCTGGCACTCACTGCGACAGTGCTAGCATACATAGCAACTTACGTCATTGTCGGTCTGAGACCTGAGACAGTCGTCCTACTGTCAATATTTCAGTTCATAGAGGTCGCACAGGGAATAATCATAGGTGCACTCTACTTTAGGGAGATAAAGCTAACCATGTCAACAATAAGCTACCTGTGCGTAAGCATTACGGCACTCGTGGTCTGTTCCTGGCTTAGACAGCTAGAGGTTAAGAGACAGCTGAGAAGAATCAGCTCATGAACGGGCAATCATCTTCTCATCAAGGCCAGAGCTCATCACTCACTGCATGTAACGTGCCTGAAGATAAAAATGCTTGCTCGGTGATGGTACAGGATCCTGTTTCTCCCCTGATGAGAATTGTGGTAGCAGAATGTGGTGTCCTATGTTTACGTTGTTGGTAATGGCTGCGTGCTTATCCACACGATCTGTGGTGGTGTTGTTGGCCATGTTGGTGGTCTTGGTCTCACCGGGAATCTCATCATTACTAGTCTCTTGACTGGGCCTGGTATGCTTCCGTCAAGTACTATGTATGGTCCTGGTATGATGCCGTAGTGCTTGAATCCTCCTGCTGGCGTTACCTCTTTACCATCCTTGCCTATCTTCAGTATCCTCTTGTTGAACTCTGTTCTCTTGTGAAAGCCCAGCTGTCCTGCTCTTGGTATCGTGAACATTGGTCCAGGAGACTGTGGTCCTACTGTTCCTCCCTTTCTACACCCCTTCCTGTGCTTGTGCCACTTGGGCCTAATTACTACTCCGAACCTCTTAACCACTCCCTGGAATCCTTTTCCTTTTGTCACGGCTGTCACGTCTACGTAGACTCCTTCCTGGAAGACGTCCCAGACGTTTACCTCTTTTCCGAGTATTGACCATGCGTAGTCAAGTATCTGCTTGATGTCGTCTACTCCTCCGATAGGTATCTCGAAGATTTCAGGAGTCTTCTTCCCTATTCCTGATAGCCAAGGCTGTGTGCAGCATATTGCCCTGACCTCGGTTACGACATCGATCTTGTCCTTTATCTTCTCCCACATCTTCTCAGGCTCTATCTTGTCTGGGAGAGTGGGTACCCTTCTCTTGACTTTCTCGGCTAGGTCATCTGGGAGGCTTGCCCATACCTCTCCAAGAGAGAGCTCTGCTACTCTGTAGGGGTCGATGGTGTAGCATCTGAACCCGAGCACTCTGAGTGGTGGTGCATCAAGTATAGTTACTGGCCTCACGATCTCCTTGCCGTAGAATGGGCTTGTCTGTCTGTCATCTATCATCACGACGTGAGCCATACCCGCCTTGTATGCTGCAAAACCTAGAAGCATGGGTCTTCCAGGCTTGGGATCTACCCAGGTTCTAAACTTGGCAACTATGCTAGATGCACGTTTTCTCGGGTAGAACGCTACTGAGCCTCTACGTGGCCTATTTATCTTAAGACCCATGGATTGCCCAGCTGAGCTTGAGTATCTAGCTTAATAAGTTCTAGCTTGTGAGGATTCTCCCAGGACTAGCTTTTATATCTCCTCTCTTGCTAGGGGCTCTGCAAACCAATGAGAGATGCTAGAAGCCTAGTAGTGCTGGCTTGGCTGCTCGTGATGTCCTCTGGTGCATGTATGTCTACGCTCTATCTTGGAGTAGCACTTCGACTCAGTGAGCTTAAGGCGTCTGGCATGCTGATTGGCTTGACGTACTGTCTCTATCAGGTCATGTCTATCGTTGGTGGTGTAGCTGTTCCTCGCTATCTCAGCAGGAGATATGCATGTACGCTCATGCTATCCTCAGCCGCAATAACGGCACTAATGATCGTCATAGCACTCTTCAGGTCAACACTACTCATAACAGCGAGCTTCGCGACACTTGGACTACTCCTCTCAGCGATACCGCCAGCCGTGACATACATCTTGACAACACATCAGGTAGGCATGAGAAGCTCACTTCTAGCACTGACGCTTCCGCAGAACCTCGGCATCTGTCTCGGCTTTCTAAGCTGTGGAGTGGTTGGGACTGTCCTGCCACTGAGACAGGTGCTGCTATACATGTCAGTCTTCGGACTAATAATGGCTGCAGGCAGCGTGATGATCAGCATATACAGATCCACACCTGGTCCCTCAGATAGAGAGGCTAGACATGTAGACTCTAGGCGTGGCACGGTAGGTGATTGGAGACGCGGAGAGACGCTAGCTCAAGATGTAGCTCTGAGAGCAATGATGCTGTTCTACTCTGCAGTCTTCACCTCCTTCCTAGCTGCAGGCATATTCTTCCCGGTACTTCCACTAATTCTGAAGAGACTTGGACTCACTGTGTCTGAGATCTATCTGGCCAGGTTCTGTGGTGCCTTAACTGCCACGTTAGCATATCTGTACATAATTAACCTAGTGTGCTCAAGTCCAAACAAGGTGTTCAAGGTGATTGAGCAGGGACTTGCTGCCAGGTGCGTCCTCTTCATGCTCCTAACGCCTCTGATCACGATCAGGCTCTCCAGAGAGGTGCTGCTGGTTAGCGTATATGTGCTCATGAGCTTGATAGGGGTAACCTGGAGCATAATACATACAGGTCTGAGAGCAGTTGCTCTAGAGTTCGGAGTCTATGCTCACAGAGTCGTGGGGTACACAAACTCGATCTCGAGCCTAGGGCTAGTTGTTGGCTCTCTGGCATCTGGAGCACTACTTGACGTGAACATGCTACTCATACCAGTCACCTCAAGCGTGGTTGCTGCTGTTGCTGCAATGCTCTATGCCGCATGTGCCAGAGCGTGTGAGAGAGGTCAGTCATGGGTTCTCTCATCAGCCATCAGCTCCGTCCCCTTGTCGTCACCGAGGTAGCCAGCGTGTCATCCTTAAAATGCGTGTCTCAGAGCATCAGACAAGAAGTAATCAATGCTGTACATAGCTAAGAGGCCAACCGATAGCAAGCTCTGGAACTACTATCTGCTCTACAAGCTGTCACTGGTAAAGCAAAGCATACTTGGAGTGTTCTATATCGAGAAGCTAGGCTACTATGGACCAGTCCTTGATCTTGACGAGAAAGATCTGGAAAAGGTCTCAGACATAGTGCTGCCACTAGACGAGGACATAGTACTGGAATCACTCCTGGTGACGTGCAGGAGGTGTGGGTGGTGCTGTGAAGCTAACTCTGGATCCTTTCTCTTCAACAGTGAGCTCACGTATCTACGTTCAAGGTATCCGAGACTCAGCGAGAGATTAAGAAGATACAGCTGGGTTAGACTGTATGATGGATCACGTGTGAAGATATGGCACCTCGACACCGGTCCTCACGGTAGATGCATGTTCTATAATCCTCTAGAGAGGAGGTGCCTAATTCACGAGGCAAAACCTGTCGTGTGTATCTTGACGTACTGTGCTAGGTTTGCCATAGACAGACATGGAAACAGGTATGTACGTGTTGGTACTGCAGACGAGAGAGGAAGAGTGAGATTCAGGAGAGCAGGAGGATCCACATGAAACGCATTAAGATGACCATCACGCTTCCACACACGTTCTCCTGCAATTACTGTGGACTCTGCTGTGAGGGGCCAGTCGAGCTCACTGAGCGAGATTACAGAAGGCTCAGAGAGCTAGCAGAGAAGCTTAACGTTGAGCTGAACGTGGAGGTCAAGGAGCCAGGCAGAAGATACCTAATGAGGCCCACGCATAGGGGAGACCTTGTGCAGGAGTGTGTCTTTCTGAGACATGAGGATGGTAGAAGACTGTGCTCAATATATGAGCATAGACCTTGCTTCTGCCGGCTCTACCCAGTGTTTGTAGGATATGATAGACAGCTAGGAGAGCTATATGTAGACATTATACACTGTCCAGGAGTTCAGCATGGCTCCTCTGGCAATCTGATAGATGAGCACTACGTCAAGACTCTCATGGAGAGCATACATAGGTATGATGATACATTCATAGACATAGTGCTGAACCTGAGCAGATGTGTACCTTTCTCACTCTATAGTCGCTTCAGGGATATGCTAGTTGCGTGGAGCATAAAGTACCACATCATGTGCATGCTTAACAGGGAGCTAGAGTCTAGAATAAGCTCATGCACAAACCTTCTCCAGCTCATAAACGTGGTTGCAAGCTATCAACAAGCAGT
>JALWFJ010000015.1 GCA_027036495.1 Thermoproteales archaeon | reverse complement strand
TATATTGGGCAGGTTATGTAGTCCAAAAAGCATGACATTGCATATGGATTTATTGGCCTGTTAGCGTAAGAACATATGAACGTGCCATCTTCTCTACGCACAAGCCCAGGACACACTGTGCTAGGCCTCCTTTCAGGAGTAGACATCTCAAGCTACTATCCTTTTAGGATCTATCTTAAATAATCTTCACTTAATGTAGTAATTATTCTAAGATAATCTTCGACCACCCCAATATCCTCAACTAAACCACTGATTTGGGCTGCTTTAACTTTAACCCCCCTCTCACATGCTAACTTAACAAGATCGTTCATATTAACGAGATTTTCGCCTTTCCTCAGAAGTTTGCTCACTACATCCTTGTTTAGCAAGTATATACCTGCTACAACATCGACAAGAGGCTTCTCTAGCCACTCAACGACATTGTAATTACTGTCATATTTTATAACTCCAAACCTGATAGGCTTCTTGGCATAGAATATCAAAAGTTCAGTTTCCTCACTCATGGCATTAGCTACTGACCTCATAATGTTTTCATACGAACGGTCATCTAGAACTATGTCGCCATTTATCAAGAGCATGTACTTAGTGTCCACATAGCTAAGTACTGTCCTCAAGTGACCTGCTGTTCCTCTTAGCCTAGAGTCAACAACTATGTCTACTCTTACAGGGAGTCTCTCACATACTCTCTGTAAATCTTTCAGGTAGGGAACGGCAGCATATCCTAACACTATAACTACCTGCTCCACAAGACTGCAATACCTGTTAGATATGTCGTGCACTAGCTTCAGCAGGCTAGTCGTTGAGCCTAGCGGCACTAGAGGTTTCGGCGTCAGAAGAGATAACGGTCTGAGACGTTTTCCTGAACCTGCACAGAGCAGAACTACAGATATCTTATCACTCTTGGAGTCCTTAGACATCTCTTCAAGTTCTTACTAGAAGTAGTCTTCTAGTCCTATCTTCTTCAACTTTGACCTTATCTGCTCAGCACTCTTGTCAAGCTTCTTTGCCTCTCTCACTATGTCGATCTCTGATCCTGTCTCGGTGAACGCACCTTTCAGACATCTTCCCTCTGGAGTTAGTGCGTGTGCTGTGCAGGACGCGAACTGGCACTTGTATCCAATGCACTGGTCACCGGTCAGGTTACATATTGCTACTGCAGTCTTTCCCTTTCTCACGAGCTTGAGTGCCTTCTTGAGACACTTGAACTCTGGACAGGCTGGACCTACGCACATTTTCTCGGCTTCTGGCTTTCTCTGTGCTGCTCTGCTGCTCATACTTCCCGCTTTCTGTGTAACGAGCCTTGTCCTCAGTTTTAAAGCCATGCTCCTTACGTATTACAGTGCTAATATTCTACGAAGAAGTTCATCTATTCCCATCATTGTAGCATAACGCTGAAGCTCGCTGACTAGAGGGACGTTTGAAGCCCCTCGCTTCAGCACCTTAGCCGCTGCTGCCAGTGAGGCAAGTCTCGCTGAGCTTGCTTGGTCAAGTCCACAGAGCCTAGACACGTTGTACACTGCAGCATATACGTCGCCGGCACCAGTAGTATCAACGACTTCTCCTAGACGGAGAGCTCGCTCCTTAACTATCCTGCTGCTCGAGGAAGACACTACTATGCTTCCTTCGTCTCCAAGCGTTACGATGATCTCTGACGCTACCTCACCTACCAGGTGTCTTATGCTCTCGAGAGCTCTCTCCACGCTGCTCTCTCTAGTCAGGCACAGAAGCTCTGGCTTGTTCATGAATATCGTGAAGAGCTCTCTCTTAAGGAGGTCGCGAATCATCTTGAGGTAGCCTGGTCCTCTGATCGCTATCTGTGGTCTGAGACCGATGCTGACTGGCGCTTCACAGTTAGCCAGTGCTCTCACTGTGCTCTCTAAGATTTCAGGCTCTGAGACGACGACGTACAGGAGATCGCTCCTCATACTGCGGACTTCGTCTGGAACCGTGAGCTTCATGTTAGCACCAGCATATGCAATCATGTACTTCATTCCTCTACAATCGAGCAAGACTGTGACCACTCCAGTGGTGAGCTCGCTGCATCTGGACACGTGCTCAACTCTAACACCTCTACTAGACAGAAAACTGAGTATGAACTCGCCAAACAGGTCATTGCCGACACATGCCACAAGGTAGGAATCGTGACCGAGAGCTCTAGTCATGACCGCATAGTTAAGTGCAGCACCACCTGGACAGAGATAAGCCTCCTCAGCGACCTCTCTAGAGTCTGGCTCTGGAAGCCTCGGCACACGCAGATATATGTCGATATTTGCATGTCCTATAGACACAATCTTGAGTCTATACGACACTGACACAGATAAGAGGCCTTGAACTATTAAGCTTGATAAGTGGCAATGAGACTCAGTGAGAAGCAAATCAAGCAGCTATTAGCTGTTCGACGAGTACTGCTTAGACGTATAGAGAGACTTCGAAAACAGATCAAGTACTATGAGGACATACTGCAGGCAGTTGATAACATAATCAGATCATCCTCCATAACCACTGCAGATAAGGTGCTTGAGAAACACGTAGAGAAGAGAAAGATTCTCGAGAAGTGCGTCGAGGTCAAGGAGAAAGAAAACGTGATAGAGCTAAGCATAAAGTTCAATATAAAGAGAGATGATGCCCTGTTCAGAAAGCTAGTCAAAGAGAAGCTAGATCGCTTCAAGCGTGAAGATCTATCCAAGGTGCGTGAAGGAGAGCTAGATCAAGAATACATGTTTGACTACGAGATCATCACTGACAGTAACAATAACGTCAAGGTCATAAGACTATGGAACTGTGATACTAGGAGACTAAACATCATACTCAGAGCCATAGAGACTCTCTGTAGAAAGATCACAGGCAGTGGCTGAGCAGGCTACTCCGCCATCTTTATCTTCCTCTGTCTGAGATACATCTCGTAGATCTCCTTGACCGTTGTTGCTTGCTCAGGTCTCTTATCAAACCTGTATCTCCCAGTAAACCTTGGGAACCTTATTGCAAGACCAAAACCTGGCTTAACTAAGTTCATTGCGCATGTGTGTAGTGGACTTAAAGTTATCTCGGCACCAACTATCTCTAACACGAGTATGGGCACAAACCACACGTCTGCCTCAAGCTTGCTCACCACGCGTGGGTGCTTGTTGGGGATCCTGTAAGGCTCTAGAAGCTTAGGGAGCTTAGCTAAGTCCTCGTCAGTGAATCCACTTCCAACCTTGCACACCGTGTAGAACATGTCTGTCTCTGGGTCGTAGGCTGCCATCAGGAGTGCTCCATAGGTTCCTGCTCTCTTACCTCGTCCATAGAACGCTCCTACCACTACTAGGTCCAGCGTGTCTGTGAGCTCGCTTCTGTAGTCTCTCTTGAACTTTATCCAGAGCCATCCACGTGCACCCATCTCATACACCGAGTCCTGCTTCAGCGACTTGCAGACTAGACCCTCACACTCGTTAGAGATAGCCTCATGAAAGAACTTCTCTAGCTCCTCAACATCGTCTATTATTCTCCATGTTGCGAGCTCAACGTTCTCGGTAGGAGAGAATATCTCAACGAGTCTTCTCCTCCTCTCGACAAGTGGAAAACTTGTCAGGTCCTCTCCATTGACATATATCACGTCGAACAGGAACACCTTAACAGGAATCTCTTTCATAGCCTCAGCAATGTTATGCTTTCTCCTTCGATGCATCAGCTCCTGGAATGGTCTGAACTCTCCAGTGTCAGGATCATAGGCTACAATCTCGCCCTCAACTATGTACTCTCTCGCATTGACAGCCTCACTAACGTACTTCACTACGTCTGGATACGCATGTGTTATGTCTTCTAGCCTCCTGCTGAATATCTTTATCCTACCGTCAGGTAACCTGTGTATCTGAGCACGCTCGCCATCGTACTTGTACTCACACAGGGCTACACCACCCAGCTTAGCCAAGATCTCGCTAGCTGAGCTCAGCCTCTCTGCAAGCATTGGCTGCACAGGCACGCCTGGAGTTATCCTTATCTCTCTCAGCGCCTGGGGGCCTCTCGTTGCCAGCAGCTTAGCTATGTATCCCAAGTCAGGATACACGTGATATGCCTTCTCCAGCTCCTCACGCTTAACCTTGAAGACCGTCGCGAGAGCCTCCAAGATCGTCATGTCGGCTACGCCGAGCCTCAGCCTGCCTACAACGAACCTTGCAATGTATTTGGCCTCCTCGGGAGTCGCGTTGGAGAACAGTGAGGCTAGCAGCTTCACCTTGGTATCTTGTGCTCCCTCGCCAGTGGCTCTAGCTATCTGGAGAAGAGTATCATATACCCTACCTATGGTCAGCTCCTTACGGGAGGCAGCTGAGACTCCAAGGTAAGAGAGTATAGAGCCGCCTTTCTGTGAAGCCTTCTGTTGGACGCTCTGGACAACTCTCCTAGCAACCTCTCCCAAGTCACCCAGCTTCTTGTAGAGCTCCTCTATCTGTCTCAGAGGAACACCAGTTGCGTAAGAGAGTGCCCTCATTGTGAGCTTCTCCCCGACGCCAAGCTCTACACCCTCCCAGCTTGGACGGAGATCACCAAGAACAAAGTACACGACCTTGTCTATTACCGCAGGCGGACAAGACTTGAGCAAGTTTGTCAGCAACTTAACCATGGTTATTCTCTGAGTCGTAGCCTCAATCGCCTCAAGAACCTTGACAACGTCTCGAAACCTCATGTCTCCCTCCTTAGTAGCCG
Source organism: Thermoproteales archaeon (assembly GCA_027036495.1). Taxonomy (GTDB): domain Archaea; phylum Thermoproteota; class Thermoprotei; order Thermoproteales; family Thermocladiaceae; genus JAADER01. Next base: position 12,513 of record JALWFJ010000015.1, on the reverse strand, counting down.
CAGCTTGCTGACCAGACATCCTCTAGTTAATGTGTGTAGACCACACTTAAAAGGGATTCAAGAGATAGTCTTCTCTAGCAGCATCTCTAGGTAGGTTCTTCTCTCAATCCTATCCTCACCGAGCCCCAAAGTAGATGCGAAGTTCAGGATATCTCTCACACACCTGTCAGCAAGATCCTCAGAGTCTGTGACAACCTCTATCTCCACAAAGTATCCAAGCCCATCTACCTCGTCAAGCGTTATAGTGTAGTTCTCCTTTGTGTACACTAGTCTCCGCTTTCTCACTCTCGCAACAGGTCTAAAACCGAGACTTTCCAGAATCTCGAGAAGAACATCTCTATTATCTACCTGCACTGTAGCCTCTCTACGTGTCTTAGCCTCACTACCCAGTCTTGGACCCTTATAGGTCAAGAAGATCTCCTCAAGTGTGCCTCTACGCAGAGCTCTCACTCTGAGAGCCTCGTCAGTCTTTGAGAAGTCTCTACAGGGATGAGAGAAGTAGAGATCCTCCTCAACAACGTCCTCAAGAAGCTTAGCATCAATCCTCTCTAGATACTCTCTCACACGCTCTGCCTCCTCTCTGTCACGAAGCCTGAACTTGACCTCAACCTCGAACACTACCTTGACTCAGCTCTCTCAGTAATAATCTTCTCCGTAGCACTGAGAAGCTCTAGCACTCTCTCTGTGGCAATTCTACCTTCAAGACTCAGCTTCATTAGAGCCAGCAGTATGCAGGTCCTAGCTATGACTGCTGAGTCAATTAGTGGTGTCTGCTCTACTATGTATGCAGTCCTCGTAGGTTCTTTATCCACGTAGATCATGGACCTACTTATGCTCACACGTGCACTGCCTGGAACACTCTGCAAAAACTCTTGACCAAACTTCTGCTCAATGACTCTGATCAGAGGCAGCAGTGCTCTCAGTGTGCAGACACAGGGAGGGTAGTAGAAATCCAGCACAAAGACAACGTCATAAGACTCTGTAATGCTCAGATCGAGGTTCCGAAGAGCATCGACGCACAGCGAGACCACGCTGATGACAGTTCCGTCATGGAGCAGATAGTGAGCAGTAGATACAGGATCTGTATGCTCGTCTAGTGGAGAGAATATGAACATGGCGTGAGCCACGATGTAGCTTCCCCTAGTCCTGAAAGCATAGAGCGTCGATAGTGGAAGGACCTTATTAACTATGTTCTCTGCAGCAAAGACCGAATCTACGAACTTACCTGGATCAACCATCTGCTGAGGTAGGCTCACTAGGTTAAAATAACGTTTCAAGCTCTAGATGAGCTAAGAGAGATGAGCAAGGGTATACTTGAACTTATAAGCGAGATAAAGCGTGGAAGCGCAGAGGCATTTCTGCAGCTAGTAAATAGAGTGGAGACGCTGTTCGGAGACATAATCAGAACCAGCAAGAGGGTCTGGTTTAGCTCAGAACTAGTGTTAGTGAGAAACTGCACATACATACTCATGGACAAGAGAGAGGGAAAAGCCTACGCTCTAGTACCAGTAAACGACACATACATGGTGCTCAACGTTGACCTAGACCTAACCAGGGGCAAGTCTGAGCGAGAGCTCATAGAGAGCATATGTATATACATAGAAGACATTATTAGCACAAAGACAATATAGTCGCCGCCAAGTGATGTGGGCCTGCCAACACTGAGCACATGATGAGGAACCGGCGTCTCTGAATCAAGAATCCGACTTCTCACCTACATCTCCTCTACGAAGAACCTTGTGAAACCTCACTAACAGCATAAAGAATCCCCTAGCTAGGCCATACTTAGCAAATATCTCCACAAGCTGTGCCCAGTCTACGTACCTCATTAGTATCAGCGTAATCACAGTCAACATAATCGAGACTATGGTCGATATGATGCTCACAGAGCCTATGTCACTGACAGAGATGCTTATCACTGAGTGAATTAATCCTCCACTATAGAACACAAAGGCTGTTAGAAAGACCTTCCCAGTCAGGCACGCCAGGAAAAACTTGTGTAGGGGGTACTTCAAGACTCCAACTGGTATGTACAGGATGTCGTCAGGAAGAGGCGTCGCAGCAAACACCACTATAGCCAGAAATATGCTCTTATCTAGCAGTCTCGATAGAAGCTTCACGTACGTGTAGTTTTTCTCTCCAATTATCACGTTGCTGAATCCTTTTCCCAGATAGTATATGACAACCTTTCCTAGTGCTGCACCAACAGCAGAAGACAGTACTATGAGCACTGAGTACCCAACATTGTTTATGCCCGTGCAAGACGAGTACAGTAGTAGTAGTGCTAGGTAGGGTATGGAAACGTAGGGTATAGAGTTCGATAAGAGGGATATCAAGAAAACTAGTGGTATAAACAGGAACGCGCTGTTAGATATGCTGAGTAGGCATCTGAGAAATTCTACAATCTTGTCATAGATACACATCTTGAAGACAGTCTGAGGTTATGACGCTAGTGTAGTGACGGCAACATTGCGACATGCCCCATCCTCTTCTGGGACGTTACCTCTTTGTAGGTGGTTTTCTCTCTGGAGCCTTTGGAGGTGGTGGCGGTGATCCTCCGGCTCTCGGCTTTGCTCTTGGTTTTGCCGCGGCCTTCATCTTTGCTGCAGCCTTTGCCTCTGGCTTCCTTGGTGGAGGCTTTGCGTAGAGCGTCTTGATCTCCTGTATCCTCTTCATTAGCTCCTCCTTGAGCTTTGGAGCTATGAAGTTTCCTGTAAAGGCGTCTGCTCTTGCGGCAATTGCCAGCTTCGCTGCAAGTGCTCGCGCGATCTTGCCTCTCTGCCACCTTGGTGCCCTGAAGATCTCTGGGAACTGGAAGATCACTCCATGCTTTGGAGGCTTTCCTCCAGTCCTGAGTGCCCTGAAGAGTGCCTTCTCCGCACCTAGCACCTGTATGGTGGATGCGGGCAGGAGTGCTAGCTTCAGTAGTCCTCCAGCCAGGTTGATTAGTCTTGCTCCAAGTAGTGATCCAACTAGCTCTCTTATGTTTGGAGCAACCTCCTTCATAGCCTCATCGATGTACTCTGCAAGCTTCCTCCTAGCCTCGAGTGCAGTTATGAATATCCTAGCATAGGCCTTGATGGCGCTCAAGTCAAAGTCTGCTATCTCTGCGCCAACGCTCTTCTCTGCAGCCTCAGCGATCTTTCTTGCCCTCTCCTCGGATATGTTAGGTATGACCTTCTTTATGTTCTCGACAGTGAAGTTTGACCTGTGTCCAAGCTCGTACACTAGTCTGACATAGTCCCTGTGGTCACGCACGAGCTCCTCAAGCTCTGGAAAGTGTAGACCATACCACTCCCTTATTCTGGAGGCCATCAGGTTCATCATCTTGTCGCAGTCGTCTAACGCGCTGACGGCATTTGCTATGAAGAGGTCTCTCTTCTCTGCAGCCTTTCTCAGCTTGAGCCTAGTCTGTATGGTCGTTATCTCGAACACTCTCTTGTAGTAGTCGGCCCAGTTCTCGAAGCCGAACACCTCCTTCATGTATCGATCCTCGAAGTGCTCCCTGTACATCAGTCCGCCCTTGCTAGGCGTCTCAGACCTCACCTCAACATCCCTCACCTGAGCTGCGAGGTTCCTTGCAAGCTCTCTATGCTCCAGAATGAAGGTCTTGTACCCCTTCTGCTTGAGATCCTCGACAAGCTTTATTAGCTCAGGTATTGGCTCTCCCTTCTCGATGCTGGTCAACTTCTGCGCTATCGTCACATCATCTCCCTCATAGAGCACCTTCCCGACAACATTACCTGACTCGTCAAGCGCGACTATGCCTAACACATCAGGTATTATATATACCGTACTCATCACACGACAGCAGTGATCTAGCTGGCTCTGTTTAAAGATATTTCGCGATACGCCTAGCCTGACGTTACCTGTCCCATTGTGGACAGAACTTCTCTTATGGCCTCCTTGACGTCCTCAACCTCTGCCCTACCTCTAAGCTCACGCATACACATACCCAGCAACTTCTTCTCGTCCCTGACACCGCAGCTCTCAACTATCTGCCTAACCTTGAGAAGAACCTCATCAAAGCTGAGCCTCCTGAGTCCAAGCTTCTCAACGACATCCCTCGGCCTCATGCCAGTCCTCGCACACTCTCTAAGCACGTCAGGTATAGCCTCCTTCACTATGACCCTCCTCGCAAGAAGATCAAAGAGCTCGTCAAACATGTCCTCACTTATCTTCGACAAATCTACACCCTCCTTCTGTAGACTCTTCAGTGTCGTCGTGAACGTTGACAGTATGACGGAGACAGGGACAGAGTCACGATACTTCTCTACGAGCCTGTCAGCAAGCTCAGCATAGGGAGATCTCAACACTTGAAGTGCAAGCTCCTTGTTTGCACCTAGCGAGACGTACTTCTCAACTTTCTTGTCTATGGTCTCTACCCGCATCTCCTCAGCTCTACGCACAAGCTCTATCGTAACTACTGGTCTGAGGTCAGTCTCTGGGTACATTCTTGCACTTCCAGGTCTAGGTCTCATGAACCTCGTGGTTCCGTCAGGATTAGCGGCCCTAGTCTCCTCAGGCACGCCAACTAGAGCGTACCTCAGTCTCTTCACCAGGATATCGACAGCATCTCTCACATCTTGCTCCGATACTCCCGCTATCAGTATGAAGGGTCTACCTCCCACTCTCTCCTCAATTCTCGAGACCTCACTTCTCGATATTCCGTAAGCTGGCAGCTCATCGCTGTGAACTATCCCCTTTAGCCAGGTCCATGAACGCACATAGTCTGCAAGCTCAGTCCCGAACCTCCTCCCCGGCTGAACCTCAGTGCCAAGAAGACCTCTGAATCCCTCAGGTAGTCTGAGGGCAACAACCTTGCCTCCCTGCTCTAGGACTCTCCTGATCATGTTAGATCGAGTGTTGGAGAAGACGTCGCTAACGTCCACAACGTCTGGCACTATGTCCTCTACCTTAACTCCACGTCTGACAAGCTCATCTCTTATGCGTAGCAGGTTCAGTTGACGAACAACTTCGTACTCTATGACCTTGGGTATGAGAGAGAGGTCAGGTATACCCTTTATCTCGGTCTTCGCACCACCGCTTATAGAGACGTTTAAGTCCTGCCTCACTGTCCCTATTCCTCGCTTAGCTCTTCCAGTGAGCTTGATGCTGTACCCTATGTATGCCGCAATCTCCGCAATCTCCTGAGGACTGTAGGTTAGGGGACCTGTCGAGATCTCTATTAGAGGTATTCCTAGCCTATCCAGTCTGTAGACAACGTAGTGCTCAGTCTCCTCGATCTTTCTTGCAGCGTCCTCCTCGAGAGCTATGGTCCATATGGGCACCTTGTATCCAAAGAACTCGGCAACTCCATCACAGGCAACAAGCATGGTGCGCTGAAAGCCTGAGACGTTTGATCCATCAATCACTATCTTTCTCATGACGTAGAGCTCATCGAACACCTTTGCGTTAAACATCTTGGCAACAAGTATAGCCGTCTCAAGAGAGTAAGGATCTGGGTCATGTGGAGGCTCCTCGTCAAGCTCGACGAGGCAGGTCGTGTCGAAGTACCCCTCATATATGTAGGTTCTCCTCTTCCTGAACTCCCACAGAGCTGCTGGATCAACCTCGCCTAGCTCACTCAAGGTTGGTCTGAGTCTCCTGACTATCCTGAAGTGAGGAGAATCATTTCTCACTACAGGTGGGCACTCACAGAAGAGCTTTCTCTTAGACTCAAGCTGCACATGTATCTCAAGCCCAACCTTCAGTCCAAGTGCTCGGTAGTCAATCTTCCCAGGCGCGAATTTAGACATCTCAGAGTGATCCTAGCCGAATTTTTACTTAAAGCTGATCTCGCACTACTATCTGGCCATGGTGACGATACGAGAGTTCCAGCAGCTAATGAGGGACCTGTACTACGAGAGAGACTCCAGGCGTGGAGTAGAGAAGACGTTCATGTGGCTGATACAGGAGGTTGGCGAGCTTGGGCGTGCAATACTCAGAGGAGACATCGAGAACGTGAGAGAGGAGGTTGCAGACGTGCTTGCTTGGCTCGCAAGCCTATGCAACATACTGGGCATCGATCTGGAGGAGGCAGCCCTCAGGAAGTATCCAGGTGTGTGTCCTAAGTGCAGATCTAGACCCTGCAGATGTAGTGGTGTCTGATTGTGTTCCTTGGACACTACAGCTAGGATAAGAAAATAAGGGATTGTGTCCTCAGTATCGTAGGCAAGAGGTAGCTTATGCCTCTTAAACCAGATGAGGAGCCCTTTCTCACGTACCGCAAGGTCCAGATAGTGGGAAAGTCCTCAATCGCCATAACGATTCCGAAGAAGTGGGTAGAGGAGCTCAAGCTCAGACCTGGATCACACGTTCTCCTACGTAGAGCGGGTAACTCCATAATAATAGTGCCTGCCTCCACGATGACGGAGGACTCTGAGGCTGCCTCGAGGAGAGCAGAGATCACCGTGAGGGGGGACGAGCTGTGGAGAGGACTGAGAAGGCTTGTGAGCTACTATCTTGCTGGGTACAGGGAGGTCACAGTTAGGCTTGATGAGGGTGTGAGCAGTCTCAGGGCCATAATCAAGGAGTTCGTGAGGAACAAGCTTCCAGGAACAGAGATAATATATGAGAATGACCGTGTGGTGAGCATACGCTTCATAGTTGAGGAGGAGCACATCGCGTTCAAGCACCTGCTTGGAAGAATGTGCGAGAACGTGCTGACGATACTGAAGAGTGCGACAGTTGAGCTATCATCGAGCAGGAGCAGTCCCGGTGCAAGAATCGCAACAGTTGCAGCAGACGACGAGGTTGACAGGCTCTACCTGCTCACTCTTCGCCAAGCAAACATTGCCCTCATAGATGAGAGTATACGTGCAAGAATGGGCATTAAGATGCTTAGAGAGCTACTTGCAGTAGTCAGCGTTGCGAAGTCGCTCGAGAGATGTGGCGATCATGCTACACGTGTGTCATACCTAAGTCAGAACCTCCTGGCTCTCCTAACGGACAGAAAGATCGAGGTCTCAAGCCTAGGCAGACTAGCAGAGCTGAGCAACCTGACTTGTACGCTCCTGAAAGACTCGGTCTACTCATTTAACACTGGAGACGTAGAGCTTGCACAGGACATACTAGATAAGCGTAGAGTAGAGCTCAGAAAGCTCAGCATAAAGCTGATAAACGATATAGTCCGAGAGGCAAGTCCCGTAAACGTTCCGCACATAAGTGACCTCACGACATACCTCGTGCTAATACTTGAGAGCATACGAAGAATACTGGCATACAGCTACGACATAGCAGAGATAACTATAGACACGTACTCAGTGAGATGACGCTGTGCGTGCCAGAGAGTACGAGCGCAGTAATAAATCCCTGAGCCAGATGGTCACTCAATGGGTACTCAGATAAGGATACTCGTGCTAAGCGATGCACATATAGATGATAGAGCAGACTCTCTGCCTGAGGAGTTCACCGAGATAATAGACCGAGAACGTCCCTTCGACATTGCAGTTTATGCTGGAGACTTCACGACTGAGGAGTTCTACAGAGAGTTCAAGCAGCTTGGTAGGAAGACGTACGAGGTTCAGGGAAACATGGACTATCTGGATCTTCCAGAGAGAGTGACCTTCATGATACCTCTTGCTGGTTTGAAGATAGGAGTCATACATGGCCACCAGGTAAGGCCTAGAGGAAACATAGTGCAGCTGACGCAGATAGCTAAGGAGATGGGGGTCCACATGCTGATCTCTGGGCATACTCATGCCCCTCTTGTGAGACTGTACGACAACGTGCTTCACGTCAATCCTGGCAGTGCTACTGGAGCATGGGGAGGTGGTGGAGGTAGTGGTAGACCGAGCATGATCATAATGATCGTGACGGAGCAAGGAGTTGAGCTTAAGCTGCTCGAGCTTGAGAAGCCTATGAAGGTCTCAGCCAGCGTTTATAGGTTCACGTTCAGAGGTGGTATGTGGAGTGAGCGTACATGAGGATCTGTGCCAGCATCGCCATAAGAAGCATAAGAAGTGCAAGAAGACTTGAGCCGGTCCTGAGACTTCTCGAGAACACGCCGCTAGAGATAAACATAACAGGCATCGTGCGTGGAGCAGACTTCGAGAGCTTCATACCGCTGCTGGCAGTTGAGCTTGAGGACCTGGTGAACGTTGAGCAGGTGCAGTATGTCAGGATAAGCACGAGGCCGGAGAGAGGCCTTGTGGAGAGACTACTGTCTCTCCTAGATTACCTGAACGTGGAGAGGCTCGTGCTCTCAGCACCTGAAGATCTTGACTCTGACTTGATGATGGACGTAGTAGATGAGGCCTCCAGGTATGGCATACGCGTGATCTGGAGATTACCTAGTGCAGTCACTGTAGATGGGCTCAATAGGCTGGCTGACGAGTTAGCACCTTACAGACTGAGGATAGCGATGGATGTTGCCTCGAGAAGATCTGTTAGAGAGTTTGCCAGGAGCTTCATCGAGGCTAGTGGGTACATCTACGTGATGTATCTAGACAACAAGAGTAGACGTGAGCGTGGACTTCCAATATTCTGTGAGAAGGGCAAGATAAACTACGTCAAGATAGCTAAGATACTTACCTGTGTCAGGTATGAGGGTGATGTAGTGCTCAGATACAGACCAGAGTACTATGGCCACTACAGAGGAGACATCGACCTGCTCTCGATGATACTGTCCTCCATAGGGTCGAGAGTAGTCGATGAGAAGACTAAGAGACTTGTTGAGTCGATACTTCGCGACATTGCTGGATGGAGTCAGGAGGATCTCTCCTACCTTTACTCAGGTTAGGATGAGATTGCTACATGAGTAACATTTAGATCGTTTACTGGCTCTGCTAGTCTCTCGTGACGTCGTTGAGGGGACTTAAAGGCAGGCACTTGTTGACGCTTCTAGACTATAGTCCTGACGAGGTTAAGCTCATTCTAGAGGTCTCTAGGGAGCTCAAGCTGAGACACTACTATGGAGAGAGAGTAGTTCCTGTACATCTTGGAAAGACGTTGATGCTCATATTTGAGAAGCCAAGTACAAGAACTAGAGTGAGCCTGGAAGTTGCTGCTAAGCAGCTAGGAATGAACGTCGTGTATGCCTCAGCACACGAGCTACAGCTTGGACGTGGAGAGCCAATTAAGGATACTGTCAGAGTGCTTTCGAGATATGTTGACTGCATAGCTGCCAGAGTCTTTGCGCATGAGAGTCTAGAGGAGATGGCTCGTTACTCGTCTGTACCTGTGATAAATGCCCTCAGCAACAAGTATCACCCCCTACAGGCACTGGCTGACGCGCTCACTCTCTGGGAGACAAGAGGGAGGCTCAGTAAGCTCAAGATCGCATTTGTGGGAGACTGCAGCAACAACGTAGCAACTAGCCTAGCAGTCATAGGAGCCAAGCTTGGATGGGAGGTGAGGCTAGTGGGACCCAGAGACCTGCACCCAGGCAGTAAACTAGTCGAGATGCTGGTGGAGGATCTTAGACGAACAGGTGCACAGATAGTGATCACCGAGAACCTTGAGGAGGGAGTCAAGGGAGTAGATGCCGTGTACACCGATGTCTGGGTCAGCATGGGCTTTGAGCATGAGGCAGAGAAGAGGAGACGAGTACTTGAGCCCTACAGGGTCACCATGAAGGTCATGGAGCTTGCAGGTCCAGACGCGGTGTTCATGCACTGTCTTCCTGCCAGGAGAGGCGAGGAGGTGTCAGATGAGGTTATTGAGTCTCCGAGAAGCGTTGTGTGGCAGCAAGCTGAGAACAGGCTTCACACATCTAAGGCAGTGCTCGCTCTACTTGTACCTTAAGCTACATGTAGTATGACCTTGTTATTACAGCACTTTAAAAATTGTTTCTCTCTTAATACATATGGAGAATAAACAAAACAACTACCGAGCTCCACGCATAATGTTTAAGAAAGTTCAAACTCCATAGACAAAAAATGTGGAGCTTTCAAAGTTTGTAGAGCTGCTCTCAAATGCACCTAGGTTTGAAGAACTTGATCACAGCAAAAAGAAAGTTCTTCTAAGAGTAGACATAAATGTGCCCCTAGACAAGACGCGTGGAGAGATACTTGACGACTTCAGGATATATGCACATACTAGGACGCTGAAGAGACTATTAGAGTATGGATGCTCAATAGTCGTGCTTGCACACCAGGGAAGACCGGGAGATAAGGAGTTCTCAAGCCTCGACATACATGCCAGATACATCGAGAGATATCTTGGAAGACCTGTAAAGTTCGTGGACGACGTCATGGGGCCAGCAGCAAGAGAGGCAATAAGGAGACTTGAGCCTGGAGAGGTGCTACTTCTCGACAACGTTCGCTTCATAAGTGAGGAGATGCTTGAGAGGTCTCCAGAGGAGCACAGCAAGAGCTACCTCGTCAGGAAGCTTGCACCACTCGTCGACGAGTTCATACTAGATGCCTTCGCTGCGATACACAGACCACATGCAAGCATAGTCGGCTTTCCCTACGTCATGCCAAGCTGCATGGGGGTAGTCCTCCAGAGCGAGGTCGACGCTATCAGGAGAATCCTAGAGTCAGGATATGAGAACACCCTAGTCATAGCTGGGGGCTCGAAGATCCCAGACACGATAAAGGTGATATCAAAGATACTTGAGAGAAACATTGCAGAGAGGATCCTCGTTGGAGGACTAGTCAGCACCGTGTTCACAGCAGCCAAGCATGGAGCATCAGGCTGGATCAAGGAGTTCGTTGAGAAGAAGAAGCTCGTGCAGGAAATTGAGAACGCGAGGATGCTGCTGGAAAAGTTCGGAGACAGAATAGTTACTCCGGTAGACCACGTTGTGCTTCTCCCAGACAACACTACGAAGCTGTGTGACGTGCCCAACATTGATGGAGAGATAGTCGACATTGGTCCAAGGACCATAGACCTGTACAGAGACATAGTCAAGCAGTACCAGACAGCAATAATGACTGGACCTGTTGGATGGGTAGAGAACGACGAGTTTGTGCACGGAACCCTTGAGTTGCTTAACACGATGATAAGGTACTGCAAGTTCACGGCAATAGGCGGAGGACACACGGTCATGATAGCGCGAAAGAAGGATCTTCTAGCCAAGATCTCCCATGTCTCGACTGGAGGCAGAGCATTCCTGTACTCGCTTGCTGGCGAGGAGCTTCCAGGAATATTTGCTCTCGTGGAGTCGAGGAGGAAGTTCTTATCAAAAGTGATGTGAAATAATAGTTTAAAACTTAGACCAAGGTTTCAACAAACTAAATATGCCGATCCGCATAGGAGTTTTCGGATATGGAACGATAGGCAAGAGAATTGCTGATGCAATACTAAAGTTTTCAGACGAGTTTGAGCTAGTAGGAGTACTCAAGCCAACTCCAGACTACGAGGCAGACATCGCTGTCAGGAAGGGACTCAAGGTGTACACGTACCCAGAGAGAGTTAACGATTTCGAGAAGGCTGGAATACCAGTTGCAGGAACAGTGGACGAGCTCCTAGAGAGGATTGACCTAGCAATTGATGCTACTCCAGCAAAGGTCGGCAAGGAGATGAAGGTCAAGTATTATCAGCCAAGAGGTAGACCTGCAGTGTTTCAGGGAGGCGAGAAGGCGGACGTCGCTGATGTGAGCTTCAGCGCACTTGCAAACTATGAGAGTGCGAGAGGAGTGAGGTACGTGCGTGTAGTTAGCTGTAACACTACTGGAATCTGTAGGTTACTCTCAGCACTCAAGCTTCATGGACTAAAGATAAGGAGAGCAAGGATATTCCTCGTCAGGAGAGGCGCAGATCCAAAGGAGCACAAGAGAGGACCAATAAACGACATTGTCCCCGACCCAGTCACAGTCCCAAGTCACCATGGACCTGACGTGAAGACAGTGATCCCAGATATCGACATAGTGACCATGGCTGTAGCGGTGCCAGTGACCATAATGCACATGCACCTAGTAAACATCGAGCTAGAGGAGACAGTGACGAGACAGGACGTGATAAGGATCCTGGAGGAGACTCCAAGGATAATGCTTGTCCCAGAAGGGAGGAGAATGGACTCGCTGGCACAGCTAATAGAGTGGGCACGTGATGTTGGAAGGTATAGAGGTGACATAATGGAGAACTGCATCTTTGAGGGATCATTGACGGTCTATGATGGACGTGAAATCTACTTGATGATGGGTATTCATCAGGAGAGCATAGTGATCCCAGAGAATATTGATGCTGTGAGAGCAATGTTTAACCTCGCAGATAAGTGGACATCAATAGAGAGAACGGACAAGGGTCTTGGACTGATAACGTCGGGAAAGAGGTACGGACTCTGAGTCTCACATCTTCTAATACTATTCTTAACTCTAGAATTTTGGCTAAACCCTAAATATCTTAACACTAGCTGTACTAAGTAGTACCATGCGCATTATCGTCACAGGAAAGGGAGGTACAGGCAAGACAGTGATATCAATACTCCTAGCAAGAGTACTACGAGAGCTCGGAGAGACTGTCTACCTGCTAGACATGGATGAGTCAAATGAGCTTATCTACAGCCTGCTAGGAGTAGAACCTCCTGAGCCTCTCGTAAGCCTCTTTGGAGGTAGGGCTGGACTA
>JALWFJ010000014.1 GCA_027036495.1 Thermoproteales archaeon | reverse complement strand
GAGGTAGCCATGCTCTTTATGTATAACCTCTGTAGGTCCTGGAATCAGTACCTCAAGGTCATATAGCCGAAAGGCGCCCTGTCTGCCACTTCTCTTCCGCAGGACTGCGCGTACATGTTTGTTTAGTCTCAATATTGCCTCAGCAATCACGTACTTGTAGTCTTCGAGCTCCTCAGGGATCTCCACTATCGCTACTGCTCCACTGCGTGACCCTACTATGTCGAAGCTTGATGGTACGTACCTGTGTAGCTCTGGAGGTATCCTATCTTTCACGAGATCCTTCAGTCTCATTTAGCTGTGTGGAGGCTGATGCCGATATGTATAAAGCTTATAAGACTATTCGGGGAGTAGGACATGTAAGGTGGGTAAATTGTCGAGAGCGGAAGCCCAGCTAGTTAAGGGAATAACAGAGTACTCTACCGTGAGAGAGGTCAAGGGTCCACTGATAGTCATTGAGAGAACTAGAGGTGTTTCGTATGGAGAGATAGGCGTTGTTCACGGACCTGATGGCGTGCCAAGAACCGTACAGGTAGTCGAGGTAGGGGAGAACTTTGCCGTTGCGCAGGTACTTACTGGTACTCTAGGACTACCTGCACTTGGAAGCACCGTCAGGTTCTATGGTGAGACCCTGAAGATACCAGTATCTGAAGAGCTAGTCGGAAGAGTGCTTGACGGCAAGGGTGCACCGAGAGACGGCATGCCTCTGCCACCTGCCGAGGACTATAGAGACATAATGGGCGAACCATTGAACCCGTACACGAGAGAGCCACCAAACGAGCCAATTGAGACTGGAATCAGTGGAATCGATGCGATGTTCACGATGGTTAGAGGACAGAAGCTGCCAATATTCTCTGGATCAGGACTACCACACAACATGGTTGCAGCACAGGTAGCAAGACAGGCCACAGTCCCAGGGAAGGAGGAGGACTTCCTCATAGTCTTCGTAGGAATAGGCCTCAAGATGGAGGAAGCACTCTTCTTCCTCAACGAGTTCAAGAGGACAGGAGCACTGAGAAGACTAGTAGTAGTGCTGAACCTGGCAAGCGACCCAGTCGCTGAGAGAATACTCGCTCCAAGACTGGGACTAACAATAGCAGAGTTCCTTGCATGGGAGAAGGGCTACCACGTACTGGCGATAATGACAGACATGACGAACTACTGTGAGGGACTAAGAGAGCTATCAAGTAGCAAGGGTGAGCTACCCGGAAGAAGAGGCTACCCAGGATACATGTACACAGACCTAGCGACGATATATGAGAGATGTGGCAAGGTAGTCGGAAAGAAAGGCTCATTAACGCAGTTCCCAATACTCACGATGCCTCACGACGACATAACTCACCCAATACCTGACCTATCAGGCTACATCACTGAGGGACAGATAATACTGAGTAGACCGCTCTGGGGCAAAGGAATATACCCACCAATAGACGTGGTAGGAGAGTTCGTAGGAGTAGCAAGTCTCTCAAGACTCATGAAGGACGCAGTTGGAGAGGGCAAGACAAGAGAAGACCATAAGTATGTTGCTAACCAGCTTGTAGCAGCATACGCAAAAGCAGTAGAGATAAGGAAACTCGCAGTATTGGTAGGAGAGGCAAACCTAGGATGGAGAGAAAGAAGATACCTAAGATTTGCTGACGCATTCGAGAGAAAGTTCCTCAACCAGGGCTTCTACGAGAGAAGAACATTCGAGCAGACACTTAACCTCGCTTGGGATGTCCTGAGCATACTCCCAGAAGACGAGCTAACACTCGTGCC
>JALWFJ010000013.1 GCA_027036495.1 Thermoproteales archaeon | reverse complement strand
GTACAATGACGGCATTGTCGTCCTGAAGAAGCTGGACGAGTACCTGTCTGAGCTGCAGCAGCAGCTGAGGACTAGAAGATTTTTGTCCTAGGAAGCCTAGATAGGATGGTATTACATGAAGAGCCTCTTTGACTCCTTCTCTAAGCTCGTATCAAAGATAAGAGGACTAACATACATAGACGATGAGACTCTCAGAGAGATCCTCAGAGAGATCCAGAGAGCACTGCTCAAGGCCGATGTTAGCGTTGAGATAGTGTACAACCTGACTAAGAACATCGAGAGAAAGTTCAAGAAGGGCAAAATTCCTGAAGGGATATCTCCAAAGGACTACCTGATATATGTCCTCTACAACGAGCTAGTAGAGCTCCTTGGTGGTGAGCAAGTCCCAGAGATCGACATCAAGAAGAGACCATACAAGCTGATGCTCGTCGGAATTGAGGGCTCAGGAAAGACCACATCGGCAGCGAAGCTAGCATACTACTACATGAGGTACAAGAAGCTGAAAGTAGGCCTCATACAGACAGACATCAGAAGACCTGGAGCACAAGATCAGCTTAGACAGCTCGCACAGAGAATAGGAGCACTCTTCTATGGTGATCCAGGACATCACGACCCAGTCAAGATAGCTTTAGAGGGAATAGAGTTCATGCTCAGCAACAAGGTTGATCTGATAATAGTCGACACTGCAGGTAGACACAAGAGCGAGACTGACTTGATGGAGGAGATCAAGACCCTGTACAGCACGGTGCAGCCAGATGAGGTGATGCTAGTCATAGATGCCACAGAGGGAAAGCAGGCAGCCTCTCAGGCAGAGGCATTCGCGAAGTACGTGCCTATACACTCAATATTCTTGACAAAGATGGATAGCACAGCACGAGGAGGAGGAGCACTGATGTCAGTGATCAAGACAGGCGCAAAGATCAAGTTCATTGGCGTTGGTGAGGATGTATCAGAGATAGAGGTATTTAATCCGAGAAGGTTCGTCTCCAGACTTCTCGGTCTTGGAGACTTAGAGACTCTAGTAGAGAAGGTACGTGCACTTGAGGAGGAAGAGAAGATAGTACAGGAGGTCGAGAAAGAGGTAGAGGAGGGCAAGCTAACGTTGCTCACAGTTAAGAAGCAGATTGAGACCATACTCAAGCTTGGTCCTCTAAGCAAGCTACTACAACTACTACCAACAAGCATGTTCCCCGCACAGGTACTGAGCAGACTAGATGAGGAGCAGATGCAACTTACACAGCAGAAGCTGAGGAGATGGCTAGCTATTCTCCAGTCAATGACTCTAGAGGAGCTACTACATCCAGAGATCTTAGACTCGTCTAGGATAAAGAGGATAGCTAGAGGGTCAGGAACAAGTCCAAGAGAAGTGAAGGAGCTACTGCAGTACTACAATCTGCTCAAGAGACTGATAACGGAGATGAAGAGAAGCCGCAAGAGGGTGCCCAAATCTCTTCTAAAACAGTTAAATGCTAACCTCGGGGAGCTTGGACTAGGCTGAGATGCAGGAAATAGTAGACAAGGTCACTCACTACCTATTTCAGAGAGGCTTTAACATTGAGCGAGTAAGACCAGACCTAATCAAGGCGTCTCAGAGAAAGCTCAGAGTAAGCACCTGGTTCTCAGAGAGAGACTACCTAGAGTGGTTCGACCCTATGACTCTAATAGACGAATTTGCATTACATGACTCAAACGCGTTGATAATAGTTGCACCACGTGCATACTCTGTAGCCGACGAGGTTCTTAGCAGTCTAGAGAGAGCAAAATACTGGTACGACATGTACATCGACGTTAAAGTATACAGCGTAGACATGGCCATGCTTAACAAAGCTCTAGAGGAGGCGATAAACTCTATACTCACAACGTTCATAGACCTCACATACAATGTGGTGAAGGTGGAGGGAAAATGTCCAAGATGTAGAGATAACCTGTACCTACTCTATATGAACAAGTTTAAGTCGCTTGCCACAAGTGAACAAGTATTTGAGAAGATCTACAGGTGCGTAACCTGTGGATTAAAGATACACAGAATAGATAAGAGACTCAGAAGGACCTAGCCCTACTGCTAGAACCTTAATAACTAAGCGACTCCTAGCTCTAGAAGTCAGTAGAGATGAATAGAGAAGTCAGGATTGGCACCTGCGGTCTCAGAAGTCCAAGATCAAAATACTACTCCAGCCTCGATGTTGTGGAGCTTCAAGAAACCTTCTACGACCTTCCAGACACTGACAGGCTGAGAAGGCTCAGACAGGAAGCACCACCAAGTTTCGAGTTCACAGTTAAGGTCTTTCAGGCAATAACACATCCACGAACTTCACCTACCTGGCGCAGAATGAGGACTAAACTTCCGGGAAACCTGGACAACTATGGGTATCTGAGGCCTACAAGAGAGAATCTAGAGATATGGAATGTCTTTCTGGAACGTACGAGACCTCTGAGCGCAAGAGTATACGTATTTCAGACTCCCTCCTCAATGCCTGCTACAGAGGAAGCATTTAGATGGGTTCTAGACTTCTTCAAGACAATAAGGCAGAGAGACATAGTAGTTGGCTGGGAGCCAAGAGGACCCTGGTGCGAAAAGCGTGAATGGTTGCTCAAAGTTGTGGAAGAATGTGACATTGTACATGTCGTTGATCCATTCAGGAGAGAGCCAGTAAAGATAAAGTCAGTAACTTACTTCAGGCTTCATGGCATTGGTGGTGGAGAGACAAACTACAGATACAGGTACACAGATCAAGACCTTCTTAAGCTAAGAGAACTAGTGTTGAGATGTTTGCAGTTCTCTGAGAAGATCTATGTACTCTTCGATAACATCTACATGTTTGAAGACGCTGTGAGATTCAGGAACCTCGTCAGACAACCCTACAGGTAGAGACACATTAGCTATAGCGTCATAGCATCTTAACTGTACAGTAAGTCTCCTCTCAGAATCTGCACGGTAAAGATGTGTAAGAGATCAAGCTACTTCACGCATCTTTGACTTAACGTCTAAAATGCTGAACAGAGGCTAGGCCGAGTATTAGTGTGAGAGACCACTGCTCTAAGTATCGAGACGCCGATTACTCCTCTTCTTCCTCGATTACTGCTCTCTTCTTTGCTATTGGGGTCTCCTCAACTGCTCTCTTCATTGCGCGTATCTCCTCTTCGGGTAGTCTCTCTATGTATACTCCACTCCTGGTGAACTTGATGTACTTGTCCCAGTGAACTATGAGTCCTTTGTCTGTTATCTCTAGTGGATGTCTGAGCATGCTGTGTTTTGTTGCACGCATCTTCCACACTATTATTGACCTGTACAGCTTGCCATCATACTCGTCTAGGTCAAGCCTAATTATGCCGTCTACTGCATGCTCAACTCCTGGTCCACCGAAGCCTCTCTCGCCTGCAGATACCTGACTAACAAATATTGCTGTGCACCCTAGCCCGGCAATGACACGCTTAAGCAACATTACTACTGATCTCGCAACTGCAGGTTTCGTCAAGTAGAGTGTGGATACCGAGTCTATTACCACCCTAGTTGCGTCTACTTCCTTGATCGCCTGTCTGAGCACATCGATTAGCTCACGCACATCATCTGGATTCTTCACAACATACTTCTCACGCTCGGCGTATCTACCAATGCCGGACGTGAACGCATCGACAAGCGCGAACTTGCCCTCATCCTCGTACTTAGTCACGTCCCACCCGAAGTGCTTGAAGCTTCTCCTGACAGCTGCTGGATGTTCCTCAAGTGCAACAAATACTCCGGGCTCGCCCTGGGTCAGACCGTGATACAAGAACTGCATTCCAAGAATAGACTTTCCCGTGCCAGGACCACCGCTGACCAGGACAATGTTCCTCTCTGGTATCCCACCATAGAGTATCTCGTCAAGTCCAGGCACGCCCGTTCTAACTCTACGAACAACCTCGCTCATAGTTCTCTCACGTTAAAGCAGACCTGATGAAGTATAAATACGTATCTAGAGTGATCAGTGGCCGGTCTAACACATCATTTGCCTCAGCCTGGAAGGATCACATCATCTCAGCTTACGCTGTTTGAGAGCCTGAATAAGAGCCTTAGCGCACGATTCCAGCTGCCTGCAGGAGCGACTTTATGACATCTAGACTTATCCTGGCCTCTATCCTTATGGCTCCTGCATGAGGAGCCGAGATAAGCCAGTCCTCTACTCTGAGAAGATCCTGGACAATCCTGACGACCTCAAGTATGGACTCCACCCTGAGAGGCTTCGCATGGTATATCTTTATGCTAACCTTGTACGTTGAGTCATCTTGAGGCGATATGCCAACACGCACAAATCTAAGTGACTGTGGCTCCTCTCTCTTGAGAAACTCGACAACGGCCTTCCTAATGATTCCCTGAGCCCTTGATAGACTTCTCTGCACGGACCTATCAAGATGCATCACCAGGTACCAGCAATCTTCACGTCAAGCAGTGCTCTAATTCTTTTGTCGAGATCAAGGACGCGAAGTAGCTCTCTGTTGCCGACAAGTGTACTCTGCAGGTTATACACACCAGCAGCTCCAGCAAGTAGTGCTATCTCTCTCTTAAGTCCAGTGACTACCCTGAGAAGCTTCTCTACAAGCACATCTCTAGGCTCGTCTGGCTTAACCATGAACCTGAGCATAAAGCTAACCTCGACAGCATCAGCTCCAAGCGCAATCAGCTTCGTTATGTCGCCTGCATCACGTATCTTCCAGTAGCTAACTATTATCGACTTCTCGTATCTCACATGTTCCCTCCTGTAGTACTTGTCTAGCCACACAAGGACAATCTCGGGATCTGTGACGCACCCCAAGTCAGAGTCTACAATAACGCCGTCAACTCTAATTAAGGTGCCAGTTTCAGCGAGCTTAAGCACATAGTCCAGGTCAGAGGGCACTCGGAGAAGCACAGGTCTGCCAGCTCTCTCGGCTTCACGGAGATCCTCAAGCTTGACGCACAGTGCTGCTATGTCTCTCTCAGGTCTACAATAGATGATCGCTGATCTGTGCCTTGATGGCAACTCACAGTTCAGGTATGAGAGATCGCATAGTATCCCAGCAAGGTGTGCGGCGTATGAGAACTCGCTAGCTCTAGCACCATACTCTGGTGGTGGTCTCAGCACAAGTGGTGCGGCTATCTGTACCTCCCCATTGAAAAGCTCTGTCCTGAGATCTAGGAACTCCCTGTAAGGGTCTATGGAGGGTCTAGTTACTTGTGCTCCATCGAGTCTGAGCCAGTCAAGAACTTTTCTTGGCTTCTCTACCTCTGGCGGTGCGTCACTGCCTGCACCAATTACGACTATGTCCCCAGTCTCTGCAAGCTTCCTGTAATATAGAGCGTACTTTGGTCTCCTGAACTCTGTCTCACCCTCATCATACCTGTAGGGGAGTGGGTCAGTTGACTTTAGCTCTCCTAGCCTCAGT
>JALWFJ010000012.1 GCA_027036495.1 Thermoproteales archaeon | reverse complement strand
ACTAGACTAAGTCTGTGTGCATGCCACATCTGTCTCTCTCTATCCTGCTCTATTCCGGCAAGGTAAGGTAACATCAATCCCTGAACGTTTCCAACAAGACCAAGCAGGAGTGTTGCTAAGGTCATAGCAACATAGTATACTCCAGTCTCAAAGGCTCCCTTAACGCTAAACAGAAACATTAATCCAAGCTTGTTCATCAATATCAGTAGTACTCCAGGGATCCAGGTGACTATACCTACGTCTACTAACTTTCTTAACTCGGATATAGATAATCTGAGCCTCAGTCTTACTCTAATTCTCGTAATTAGTGCAGCAACAGAGTAAGATACAACCATGAGCATATGGATAAAGTATGAGCATATAACTGCAAGAAGATGAAAACCGAGAGAAACAAGAACAACAAGAATGCACAGTCTAGCGATATTGCCGATTAGTGAGGCATAGAAGAGATACTTTAACATGAGGGTAGAGGATAACAGAGAGAAGGCTACCTCACCGAGCAATGCTGGGATGCATAGCATAGATGCTAAGATAAAGTGCTCTGGTCTATACCCACAGATAGATACCCCTAACAGACCTAGAAGACATAGGAAACCTGCAGCGAGAACACCAGTAAGTAATCTATATGTGAATGCAGTACTGAAGTACCTAGAACATTGCTCTATGTCACCCTTACCGTAAGCTTCACCAGCATGTCTTAGAACACCAATACCAATGTTTAGACTAGTAAGAGCACCAATTATGCCGACTATAGCAGTTACTGCGGCATAGTACCCCATGACGCTAGGACCAACAAGCTTGCATGCAAGAGTCCAGTAAGCAAACCCAAATATGTAGCTAGTAATGGAAGAGAAGTATCTCCAAGCAGCGGCACGGACAACACGTACAGCTCCAGACACAGCCAGCCTAACCTGTCATTCTCGTAATATTTAAGCTAATTCTAACGTTTGCAGCGTTCTCTGAGCCGTTCTCACTACGTTGTCGCTAGTAGTGTCGATTTTTGTGTAGCCGAGGTAACGAGACAACACGTTATATATCGCGACTTGGTATAAGACAAATCTGAGAGAATATTCTCTCTTTCTCCTAATCAAGGTACTTATGTTTGCAGTTAAGTATAAGGTTTTATTGAAAATATTCTCGTTAACTAGCAACAACAGCCTTAGTTGAGGACTTCTTGCAAGCTTGACTGATCTCAGAGTTGTACATATCCAGACAAACGTATCAATGAGGCAGCGATCAGCTAAAAGTATGTCTACTCTAGCTACTTGAGCAAGAATCAGTCTAGGAACTAGATAGAGTATTGCAGATAGTGACTCAAGAAAAGCCCAGAGAGATTTCATTCTTTCAGGAATACGGACATTATAGTGAGGAATGTCTATGCCTCTAAATGAAGAGAACTTAGCTAGTATTCTAGCAAGAAGAGATGCTATGGTGTGTGTACCTCGCATCCACATGTACATAGTTCGTAGTTTAAACTTTCTCTCTAGTAAGTACCTAACAAGCTTAAGTACTGTCGTCTTTCCCGCGCCATCAGGACCGCATATACAGATTCTGTACACTGTGGTATCACTAGAGCAAGTATTTTAATCAGGATTATAGGTTGTTACTTCTCTATCTTGAAGTATCCGATAAGTGAATCATCTCTCTGTTCAATCTTGATGAGAGTAACTCTGAGTCCAAGATCCTCAAGCTCGTACTTAAGATCCTCAATCCAGTCAACAACCCCACACGTGTATCTAAATGGCCCTCTGAACTCAACAACGATAACGTCGTTATTGATGCCTACAAGTCTAGCTTCCGCTTCAGGATACCTGTACTTATTATACTGCTCTATTCCTCTTAAGACAAGATTCTGCATCATGAGGAAGTTATTCCCCTATTTGGAGACTCTTATACCCTTTCTGCTCTCCCAGAGACCATGCTTGTTGCAGTAAGCTATGGCATATATGGTGCCGCTCTTTCTCAGTCTGAGTCTCAGCGTGATTTCAGGTTGAGCGTATCCTGGACCTAACTCTACTCTCGCGATGTGTATCGGATTGAAAGTTCTATCCTCTTCACTGAAGTAAACGTCAATCCATCTTATGGAATGCTCCTCTGTGCTAGGATGAGGACCAACAACTATCTTAACCGTGAACTCCTCGTCAGGCTTCACCACGTCTGGAGACTCAATTCTTGGAGCGTGAGACTCAGCCTTGGCAGCAATTTCCTCTGGTAGTCTCTTCTCAGCAGAGTATATGATCTCTCCTAGAGACGACATTAAGTTAGAGTTGTCTATCAAGGTTATAAATTGGTTACTGATAGCTCTATTCTGAAACACATAAAGAGGACAAGACATACAAGGGAGTTGCTGTGCCTGCTATCGTGTATATCTCGCTAACGCCATGTGATTTTGTGGTCATTGTGCTCTCCTTAGTGCACTTTGGTGTGCCAGCACTGTACTATCTGTGTCTGAGACTCTTCTGGCTAGGTAGGCCTTGGGGCTTAAGGAGAGACTACACGTATACTCCTAGAGTTTCAGTGATGGTTCCAACATATAATGAGGCTCACCTCATAGAGAAGAAGCTTGATGACTTGTACATGCAGGATTACCCTAGAGAGAGTCTTGAAATAGTGGTCGTAGACTCGGCATCAACTGATGGTACACCAGACATAGTTAGAGACTGGTCACACATACATGGAGACGTCACTATCAAGCTTGTGACCGAGAGCGAGCGTAGAGGTAAGTCATGCGCACTTAATCTGGGACTTAGACACGCGACGGGTGAGATAGTGATAATCACGGATGCTGACTCACTCTGGAGGGACCCAAGCACTCTAAGAAAAGTAGTGTCATACTTCGGTGATCCGAACGTTGGAGCAGTATCCTGCATAAAAGTTCCTGCAGGAGAGCTCTGCGACATAGAGAGATGCTACAGACAGTACTACAATGTGATTAGAGTAGGAGAGTCGAAGATACACTCAACACCAATATTTCATGGAGAATTAGCAGCTTTCCGCAGATTTCTACTTGAGAAGATTGGTGGCTTTCCAACTGATGTAGGTGCAGATGATAGTCACACGGCTACAAAGATAGCACTACTTGGCTACAGATCAATAATACCAGAAGATGTCGTAGTAAGCGAGCTTATTCCTAAATACGGCTATGTGCACTGGAGAGTTAGAAGAGCACAACACCTAGTACAGCACTTTCTGAAAACACTCAGATACGTGAAATATGCTCCTAAGAAGTTCAGAGAGATCTTGCTAGTTGAAGCATATTTCCACCTAGTAAACCCATGGCTTCTACTTACGGCATTACTGCTAGACGTGTACCTAGCAGCTCTTCAGTCAGTAATTGGCCTCATACTACTTGTGCTTTACCTGTTAGCTCACCTAAACAAGACGTTCAGAACCTGGACACTGTCCCAGTATTATCTCATAATTGCGGCTCTGAGAAACTTGCTAAACCCGGAGTTAGTGTGGGAGAAACAAGTAAAGTAGCATCTAGTAGGTCTCTCTCGTAAGATGTACCACTACCTGGTTCAGAAGTCTTCTATCTCTCAGCTTGCTAACGGAGAGAAGCAATGTAGATCTTGTAAGAGAGTCCTTACACACCTTATCAATAGCTAGCTGCACAGCGTGAGCCAAGGGCAACCTGTACGGCAAAACTAGGCAGCCTTTCTCAACAAGGTCAACAAGACTTCTCATATACTTAATAGCAGCTTCACATTTAAGCTCTCTAGAAAGCTTTTCTGCCCGATCATCAAACCACTTTTTGAAAGTTAAGTAATCATTGAGTGTCACTATGTGCTCTTTATACAGTGCATGCGCAGTCACAACAATAGCCTCAGCATAAGGTCTTAGGCAGGGAACATTAATGTCACACATATCAACATGATATACATGCTCTAGGAGAACCTCACCATTGAGATAACACACTGAGCCAGCAACACACGGATGAACATAGACATCAACAACATACTCACCACATCTCAGAGTTACAGTAAATGGCTCAACAACCTCAACACGAAAACCAAGCATGCAGAGGGCCTTAACAGCAGTCTTAACATGATCAACATGGATAAGCAAATCTACATCCGAGGGAACATACCTGACAGGACGAAGAAACTTAAAAAATGCAAACTTCACACCATATCTCCCTAATACACGCGACACAGCACACGCAAGTCTCACAACTCTAACATACTTATCCAGTAGTCTGCTAGCCTCATCTCTAACACCTAAACGTATAGCAACTTCAAGTTCAACCTTATTTAGCCTAGCTAGGTGAAGAAGATCCTGCACAAAAGATGAACATGAGGATAGAGTGTTCACCTCATTCCTCTTAGAGATAAGATCTAGCAGAAGCCTAAACAACTTAATACGATGCTCATCAACCATGCAAGATCAACAATCAACAGAGACATAATTAAAGAAGCATCTAGACCTCTATGAGGCTAAGTCACATTAAAACCCTACTACATGCTAACCAGAAAGACTACCTATAACAAGATGCTAAGAAGCACATACTCAAATACAGTCGGGGCTGTACTTAACTGAAAACTAACCTACGGATACTCCAGCTCAGGGAAACTAGAAGCTTTGACAGTGTACATAAACGTTACTGCACAGACAATGATTCTCTGCGTGTTCCTATTAGACACTAAATCTCTACGTGCCTATTATATCCAGGTATACCTATAATCTCTAGCTTCTTCTTACATGTCTACCTCACTTTCTATAGAATGTGAACTAAGATTTAGATCAAGGTACTAGCCTTATCTATCATAAACTTCGATCATTAGCAACTCATCTTCTGTCTGTCTAAGTAAGGCTTCATACAGTCCAGGTACCTTCTCTAGAATTATCTTTCCTCTAGTAAACACATAGTATCTAAAGTACGCGTCAATCTCTGTTAATGGCACAACATCTACTGGGATGTCAAGTTTAAGCTCTAGCTTTGCACTAAGACTAGCAATATAGTCTAGGCTCGAGTCAAGTGAGTACACAGCAATATCAACATCTCTAAAACTCTCAAGCTCTACAAAACTTCCAAATACTATTGCCAGTAGAACCTTATCTTCCTGCTCCAGGACTTCTCTAATAATCTCAAGAATCTTCTTTTTTCTCATGCTCACTTAGCCTAAAGTATTTATACTCAGACTCTGAGAACATTTCTAACACTCTCAATAAACTTTCTCACACATGTAAAATCTCTTTTCACATTCTCATATATTACCCCATCATTAACTTCCCAATACCTATATACAATCAGGTTTCTAAGACGAACAAGCTTTACTAGATCCTCAGCCTCATTAAAACTAATAAATCCTTTCTCAGCCAACATTCGTAATGTTTGAATAGGAGTACGTGGCTCTAAGCCATAAATTCTCCTGGCAACATGATATGCTAACGCTACAATAGTCTCAACAAGAACTATAATGTAGCATCTAATCT
>JALWFJ010000011.1 GCA_027036495.1 Thermoproteales archaeon | reverse complement strand
ACGAGCCTGACTATCTCTCTTGCTTTATGCTCAATCTCTCTCAGCACGTCTTTTGCTAACTTGTTGCCAATCTTGGCATGAGGCTTCTCTAGAAGCTCATCATAGTTCAGGTTAATGTTCTCGCATATCAGTCTATGAAGAGACTTGACTTCTCTATCATATCTGAGCACTAGAGTTATGTAATCAACTATCTCCTCCTCAGTCCACTCTCTTCCAAGGTAGTGTAATCCCTTGGGGATTATTGAGCGAGCTATCTCAAAGAGCTTATCATGCAGCTCCTCTATGCTACTGTACTCTATGTTGAGCTTTCTGCACTTCTCCTTTATGAGCTCTAGGACGACCTTAGCTCTCTCTGGATCCTGTACCTGAGCCTCCTCATACTCATGAAGCAGCTCTTCAAGCTCAGAGTAGTCTCCATAGAGGTCCGACACCGTGAAGGGTGGAGTTGAGTGGGTCACAATGTATGCATAACTTCTTCTCTTAGCTATGGTCATCTCGGAGGGGTTAGTCACGTGGTACACGTAGACGTGAGGTAAGTCTTGAACTAGCAAGTCGGGCCAGCACTTATCTGAGAGACCAACTTCCTTGCCTGGCATGAACTCAAGCGTGCCATGTGTGCCAAGATGTACAATAACGTCGGCCTTGAACTTATCCTTGAGCCAGAGATAGAACGCTATGTACTGATGGTGAGGAGGTAAATCCTTCGAGTGATAGAGCTTCTTAGGATCCTCATGCACACCTCTGCTTGGCTGTACTCCAATGAAGACGTTGCCGAGAATCACTCCAGGTATAACTACTCGGTCTCTAGACACGTTGATGTCTCCTGGAGGCTCTCCCCACACCTTGATGACCTCTCTTACAAGTTTCTCAGGAACGTATCTCTTTAGAAGCTGGACATACTCATCAGTGCTTAGTGAAGGTAGATCTTTAGAGTGTACATGCCAGTGTGGAGAGTTCAAGATTCCCTCTCTCTGAAAGATCTCTACAAGCTTCTCCTTATCTACCACAGTGGTCGTGTATCCATTCTCCTCTAGAGCTCTGAGAATGACCTCAAGACTCTTGAAAACGTCTAGGTAGGACGCACTCCCAATGTTATGCTCTCCCGGAGGGTAATTGTATATTATTATTGCTACTCTCTTCCTGCTATTATGCTCTCTCCTTAGCTTAATCCAGTTTACTATTCTGCAAACTTTCTTGTAGAACCTATCATCTATTATAACTATATCTTTACTGATATCAGAACTGAGACCGGCAACAGGTATTGGCTCAATAGCACCATCAATCTCAGGCAGTGCAACAGCTGTCACGACCTCTATCGGAGCTATGCCACGGGGATCTCTTCTCCACTTCTCTACCTCTCTCATATACATTATTAGACCATTAATTAAAATACAGTCAAGTCTTCTCAACAAGTCATATGTAGGTTCTGAAGGCCCTCCATATGGTCCTCCATTAATCCTAAACCACTGTAGATTAACTAACACATCCACAGAAGATAGACCTATCCTATCAAGGAGTTCTCCAAGCTTTCTAGCCTGGTCAGCTAAGTCAACGTTCCCTCCACCTACTATGGGGACTACGTTGACTCGTTCTCTAAGCTCATAAAACATTTTCTCAGCAACAGGTCTACACTGTTCAAAATGCATTCCAGCATACATCAATATGGCTATTGTTGGTTTATCTGGATTAAAGTCTATTGATTTTAGGTTTTTCTCAAATAGATTTTTATGTGGTACCCATATTGAGTATGGCTGTATCTCTGTAGTTGGTTCATCATACTTCAGCTCTCTGTAATTGAAGTATTCTCTCAGTATCATTAGAATTAAGTTCTTGTAATTGTTATATGTTCCATAACTCCAGTACTTAACGGCGAGGATGTAGTTCCTAAAATCTCTAAGAGAGCCAGCTGGTATTATTCTTGTTATCTTGTCTCCTATAGTTAAGATTCTCTGTAAATCCCTTATGTCTAGGTTCTGAGAGTCAAAGTCATACTCTCTCATTTTGCTTACAATCTTGTCTCCAGTAATCTTTCCAAGCTTAAGATATCTTAATAGAGTTCCACTACCTACAACTAGCGGTATTGATACCTTAATGTTATCTAGGTATCTTATTCTATCTAGAACCTGTACAAACTTACTTGTCGGTGTTCTCACGTCTATAAGCACTATGTCTGCTCTCTCCAGATCTTTGCTGAGCTCATTGATTAGGTTCTGTGTCTCGTCTAGCTCATGAGTATAGTATATCTTTAGTTCTAGATCTACGTTATAGTTCTTCTTTACGTCTTCTACAGCTTTTATAAGTGGACCTAGGCTAGTCTTTGTTGATACTACTAGAAGTAACACATCTTTCCTCGCTAAGTATTATGGCTATAAGTGTTGCAGTTAGCTCACAGCTTGCAGGATAAGCCGTCTGCCTCACATGTACACTGAATCTCTGTCTCGCCTCCAGCATAGTCAGTTAGGTAGCATCGACATGATGTTGCTAGCATTGGTATGCCGTCCTTGTAGTACAGGTTCTTGAAGAATCTCCACTTATATCCTCTAACTCTTCTATCCCAGAAGTTTGCTGCTGCACATAGCTTAGCGACATATAGGCAGTGTGGTAGATCCGAGACTCCTTCCTCACTTTTTGGAACCACGGTGTATCCCTCTGAGACGCTTCCATCAGGATATTCTATGGTGTCCAGCTTCCAGTACTCATATCCAAAGTCGTATATCTTTAGAAGCTCATTGAGCTCTTCCTGGCTCTCTACAAGTATTACTGCTCCCCAGACCTCATCTCTCTCGTATCCAGTATCTTCAAGAGATAGAACCACGCCATAGATGTTGCTCTTGGCGAGGAACCTGCGCCTGAACCCCCTTATACAGGCAGCCCATAGCTTGTTGTCTAGAACTCTGTGTACTGTCTGCATGGAGGAGTCCTCATAGAGGAGTTGACATACTAGGCGAGGATCTGCAAGCATGTCATACACGAAGAAGTATGCGGGATACTCAATTGATGATACCACGCTGTACCTAGTCACGATGTGGTCAAGCTGCCTGGGGGTTAATAGGGGTTAGCTCATCCTTCCTAGAGGTCGAGAGCAGGAGTCTCAGAGAATGTTGTTGCTAGGTTAGGTTAGCGGCTGGTCGGTCTTGCCTATTGCCTTTCTCACGGTCTTGCCGTTAGGACACTTGAACAGTCCTATTACTACGCCCTTTCTGCCTCTAGGTGCGAGAACCCACACCTTTATTGGTCGAAGCTTCACGATCTGTCCATCACAGTCAACTTCATACTCTTTCTGCATATACCGCGATAGGTCTATAGGCATGATATATGCACCCTTCCTAGTAGATTTAAGTCCATCTCGCTAACTTACAAGCTGAGTCCTACAGGTAGCTAGAGCTACTTGAACTTTGTGCTCAGCCTGTACTCCCATACTCTATCCTTTGCCTTCTCCCTGTTTTCTCTAAGCACTCTCAGAAGCTTCACTATATGCTCAAAGAGTATCTGCTTACACTCTCCACAGAGTATTGATCCCTGCCTGCAGTCCCTATAGATCTTGCACACTAGTGAGTCATCATCAACGTATGCTAGGAAGTATCGATAGACCACACAGTTCTCTGGATTTCCACCAAGTCTTCTCTGAAGCTCCCGAGTTGGTTGTCCACCTGTAAGTGCGTTCATGATCTTTCTCCTGACCGTTGTCTCGTCATCTAGCACATATATGGCGGTCTCTGGTCTAGATGCGCTCATCTTCTCCTCGCCTGTCAGTGCTGGAATGAACTTACAGTAAATTGTGCTAGGCTTAGGGTAGCCAAGCTTCTCGGCCAGATCGCGGGCCAGCCTGAAGTAGGGGTCTTGATCTATGCCGGCAGGTATCAGCACAGGGGTCTTTTCTCTGTATAGCTCTGTTGGGAGAAAGGCTACGGATATCTGCAAGGTGGGGAAGAACACTGCACCAACGTTCATGGAGTCTGTGAAGCCGAATGTGTGCTTGACAGTGGACAAGGTGAGGCACTTTGCAACTCTCAGAGCTATCCTGTATAGATACCCTATGTCCTCGGTGTCCACTATCAGGTGGAGCTGACTTGGCTTGAAGCCGAGAGCTATCAGCGTGAGAGCATTATCATACGCGTACCTGTTAGCATCCTCAAGCGAGATATCTCTTATGAGAAACTTCTCGTCATCCGTCATCTCAAAGAAGAGCTCAACTCCAAACTTGTCGCACAGCCACTTTGCAAACATCCATGGAACTATGTGCCCTAGGTGCAGATCTGCGCTAGGTCCTCTCCCGGTGTATAGTGCCCACCTGGTCTTCTGCTCTATGCAGCTTAATATTGTCTCAAGTCCTCTATGTGCGTAGAAGAACCCTCTTCGCAGAAGATAGTGAAGCTCTCCTGCGTGTCTCTCTATGACCTTGAGCTCGCTCTCCGAGAGAAGCTTAACACCGAACGTCTCTGCTAGCTTCCTGTAGTCTACTCTACCCCTGACCTCCCATGGAGTGACCTCGAAGCTCTCTCGTTCAGCCTTGCTAGGCTCCACAATACTGGATCCCAGCTCAGTGACAGCCAGTCATTTTTAAGTAGTTTGTCTAGCTATCTTCTCAGCCTCAGCTAGCGTGAACTCTCTGTAAGTTCTTATCTTGCTGAGCTCTACAGGCTGAAAGTCGTGTGTTCTAAGTATCTCCCTCTCAATTAGCCCTATGAGGTTAGCTAGACGTAGCTTACCTATCATCAGCGTCTCATTAGCTAGATCAACCAAGTCTTGAAGAGCATCTCTCACTACAAGTAGCCTCCCATTGACTATCAGTGGCACATCTAGCCTATCGTCTGCCTGAACCTCAACGATGACCTCACCATCATCTCGCACAGATATCACTCCACTGTGCTTGAATCCAGCAGACTGAGCCAGCTTAAGTAGCTTAACTCCATGCTCTAGTGACCGTGCCGCAAAGTGAATTATTGGTGCTCTCACGAGAAGCCACAAGTTCTCGTGACTCTTGTTCTCGACCTCTGCTAGGAGCTCTCTCAGAGTTACTGGTCTGTGCCACTTCTTCACGAACCTAAACTCGTGAGAGCTCTTCACTAACGATAACCTACTTGTCTCTGCGAGTATTATCCTGCCACTACAGCTGCTCGTAGTGTAGTAGTCCTGTGCAGTCTCGTTGAACCGCAGGAGAAACTCCGCAATATCGAAGTCTACCAGTCCTCTATCCTTCTCTCTCCTTAGTCTCTCTATGAAGGCTCTCTTACGCAGATCGAAGACCGTAAGAGCTTCTCTCATTAACGATGGTCTCTACGATGAGAGTATCCGAATATAAACGTGCTACTGACCGAGTCTATCCCTGGAGCAGCACAGTCGACAAGGCGCTAGTCAAGGCAAGATACAGAGTCCTCTGGAGAATTGCAGGTAAGGCTGGACTCAAGGTACTAGACGTGGGATGCGGCTACGGTGTGCAGTACGAGTATCTAC
>JALWFJ010000010.1 GCA_027036495.1 Thermoproteales archaeon | reverse complement strand
TTACCTCCAATTTCCCTTACTAGATCTCGCAGTGTAGGATTATGTAATGACAATATCTCGGGGACAACTCCCAGAAGGTCTATCCCCATAAGCTCAAGCGTGCTTGACCACTCCTCCAGATCTATCTGCGACTTGACCCTGTTCAGTATCACTCCTAGAAGTCTCGTGTTATATGTGTCGCATAGCTGTCTCAGATACGTTACGTCTCCAAGGACATCGCATGAGGACGGCACAACTACTGCAAGCACTGGGCATCTCAGCATTGCTGCTATCTCTACTTCAGATATCTTTCCCAGTATCATGTGTGTACAAGACTTATACCCGAGTACTATCAGGAAGTCGTACCTAGACGAGAGAGAGTTCCAGCTCTCTCTGATCTTCTTCTCAAGATCCTCGCGCTTTACCGTGAGCATCTTCTTGATGTAGTCTCCTGTAGACTCGGCTACGATTGGATTAATTAGCTCCAACGGCTCGCTCATGTTCAATGCAGCCTTGAGTGTTAGTACTGCTCCATCGACTGACCTATCTTCATGTCTATCTGTTGCGAGAGAGAATGGCTTAAACACGCCAACTCTGAGTCCCTTCTGCTGTAGCGAATACGCTATTGCCAAGCTTATCACTGTCTTGCCAGCACTTCTCTCACTGGATGTTACGTAAATGCAGGTAGTCATTCTCTACCTCACAATGATCTTGACATCCACGGCATATACGCTATTTCCCGAGACTAAGAGCGGATTAACATCTAGCTCTACTATGTCCTCAACCTGTACCATGAGCGAGGATACTCTAAGCAGGACCTCAACTATCTTGTCTATGTCTCCTGGTCTTGATCCACGGTAACCACTGACTATCATGCCAGCCTTAGTCTCGTACAGCATTCGGTAGGCCTCTCTCCTGCTTATTGGAGCAATTCTCATGGAGACGTCTCTGAAGAGCTCAACGTATATTCCTCCTAGACCAAACAGGATTACAGGACCGAAGTGAGGATCCCTTGTTGATCCTACATAGAGCTCATGTTCTCTCTGTACCATCTTGTGGACATAGACTCCATAGATGCGTGCATATGGCGCATATCTGTGCACGTTGCTTACTATCTCTGTGAAGGCTCTCCTTACCTCCTCATCATTAGCCAGATTAAGCTTCACTCCACCAACGTCACTCTTGTGGACTATGTCTGGGGATACTATCTTTAGAGCCACAGGATATCCCACCTCCCTAGCTATAGCCACAGCCTCAGCAACAGTCTTAGCGAGACCTCCCGGTGGGATAGGAATGCCTGCTTTTGACGCAACCTCTAGCGCCTCATGCACAAGTAGGACCTTCCTACCTTCTGCTCTAGCTCGACTAATTATCTCGGCTATCTCTGCAACATTTACAGGTAGTACTGTTGGCGCCTCCTCAATCACCTTAGTGACGTCAAAGTATCTTGATAGTGCTGAGAGAGCCTCAACAGAGTCCTCAATAGCGTCATATGTCGGTATTCCCTTCTTCATCAGCTTCTCTCGCGCCTCGCGCATAGTCTCTCCTCCTAGGAGGACTGGAAGAACAACCTTGTCTCGGAACTCTGAAGACAGCTTAATTATCCTCTCAGCAAGCTCAGGAGGGTTAGTCATTGCTTGAGGAGTAGCTATCAAGATTACGTAGCTAATCTGCGGACTAGACAGCAGAACCCTGAGCGTGGACTCGAACCTGTCTGGAGTGGCGTCACCAAGTACATCAACGGGATTATGTAGGGCAGCTGCAGGTGGGAGAATTGATCTAAGTTTCTCAATAAGTTCTCTGTCCAGGTTAACCAGCTCGACTCCAAGCTTCTCACAGCAGTCTGTTGCTATTATTCCAGGACCTCCAGCATTTGTAACTATAACCACCCTAGGTTTGCCTAGTCTGAGCAAGTCACCTCTAGTAAGCACCTGCAGTATCGATACCAGCTCTCTCAGTCCCTGTATCTGAACAACCCCAGCCTGTCTAAATGCTGTGAAGTAGATTGATGCCTTTCCTGCTAGTGAGCCGGTGTGTGACGATACTGCTCGTGCACCACGCTCTGTGACTCCAGCCTTAAGCGCAATGAGGATCTTTTCTCTGCACATGCTTCGGGCTACACTTATGAACTCTCTGCCTCTCTCTATTGACTCTATGTACATTATTATGTACTGAGTAGCTGGGTCTCTACTGAGAACCTCAAGTAGGTCAACCTCATCTAGGTCAGCCTTGTTTCCTAGGGAGAAAACCATGCTGAAGCCTACACCATAGCACACGGCTATGTCCAATAGTGCTGTTATTAGTGCGCCACTCTGAGATATTAATGCAATGTTTCCTCTCTTGGGAGTGACAGCTGCAAAGGTCGCGTTTATAGGAACGCTCAGGTTCATGAACCCTAGGCAGTTTGGTCCAAGAATCCTGATGCCATACTTCCTGGCGATCTCGACGATGCTTCTCTCAAGCTTAGCACCTTCAGGACCGGTCTCCTTGAAGCCTGCTGATATAACTACAACTAGGGGAATACCTTTCTCTCCGCACTGAGCAACTACTTCTGGCACAATTCTCGCAGGAACAGCCACGATAGCTACATCAACCTCGTCTGGAATATCGAGCACCGATGGATAGCACTTGAGCCCAAGTATGGTGTCAGCCTTAGGGTTTACAGGATAGACTTTTCCTCTGAACCCAGACTCAACAATGTTCCTAAGTATGACGTGACCAGCCTTCTCAGGATGTCTTGATGCTCCGATCACAGCTACAGACGATGGATTGAGTATTGCCTTCGTTAGCTTCTCCCGCATCTGCGAACACACAGATAGTTACCGAGACTCTACTGATTAAGAGACGTCATATATAAGGAGCTACCTGTGGTGACAGCAAGAGCACCACTTGTAGTTAAGCTATTTGGGGAGCACGCAGTTGTCTACGGATACCACGCCATCGCGGGAGCAATTAACCTCAAGATCATTGCAAGAGTAGAGTTGCAGTCTCAGGGCTACCTCATTGAGAGCAATCTCGGGGTAGAGAGACTCGAGTCTCTCTGGACAGAGAAGGTCAAGCACAAGTACGTCGTGAAGGCTCTGCAAGTCTTTTCACAGGATGTCTTAGGCAGAGATGTTGATCCCGTCAAGATAACGATCCGTAGCCCTGCTCCACCAAGCTGTGGACTAGCTACCTCTGCTGCAGTGAGTGTTGCAGTGATAAGCGCACTCTCTAAGCTCTACAATGCTGGACTAAGCAAGACAGAGATAGCAAGAATGGGTCACAAGGTTGAGACTCTAGTACAGGGAAGAGCAAGCCCAATGGACACATACACGTCAACCCTAGGCGGGCTCGTACTTGTATGCCCTCAAGAGAACAGACTTGTCAAGATACAGGATGTCGAGAGGCTCGATCTCTCAATAGTTCTCGCTAGGCGAGCAAGAAGCACGAGAGAGCTCGTACACACTGTGTACAGAATATACAGTAGGTACAGAGAGATTGTCGAGAAGATATTCATCCTCATCGACACCATATGTCTAGAGGCACTAGAGGCACTGAGAAGAAGGGACACCGAGAAGCTTGGCATGCTCATGTACACCAATCATATGCTTCTATCATCACTAGGAGTATCTAACGCACTCATAGACTACCTAATATCATGTCTGAGAGAGCGAGGAGCAAGAGGCGCAAAGCTAAGCGGAGCGGGAGACGGAGGAACGATAGTCGTCCTAGGACGCTTAACGAGAGAGATAGAGCAGACTGCAAGAGAGGTGCTCAGAGAGAGATACGTATCTGCTATGAGACACATAGATGTAGATAATCAGGGAGTCGAGGTGAGAGACTAACAATATAGGTTCCGAGAGAAACTCTACTAGACGTGTCATCACACAAGAGCAACGAGTCTAGCAGGAAGATGAACAGTGTGAGAGAGCCTTCTCTAGAGGAGTCCGTCAGAGAGCTAGAGTACAGACTGTCTCAGAGGACCTTCGTGAAAGCGATCTCTCCCTGTGTCGCTAAGCACATAGTGAGGCTTGTTGAGCATGTGAAGTCTGTGAGAGATAAGGCTGAGAAGTCTCTGGAGATTCTCGATAACTCTCTATTACTCTTATACAACATTGAGCATAATGTGAAGGAAGTTATAAGAAGTCTCATCAAGATAGTGACACAGGAATACAAGGCTGACCTTGCTGAGTTGTATCCATATCTTCCAGGCAGCACTAGAAAACTCATAGAGATGTTTGTTAAAGAGGTCGAGCTTGGAGGTGTTGAGAGAGCGGAAATACGGTTAGATTATGAGATAAACATACTATTTAATAGACTCTATGAGCAGATGAGGAAACTTAGAGAGGTTCTACAAGAGCTAAGCGGTATGTATATATCTAAGAAGAAGACCTAGTGTCTACGTGATATTTAGACGCACAAGACATGAGAGCGAGAGCGAGAAGAAGGCTTCTACAACGCAGCAGAATGAGCTACTTCGCGCAGTGGGCGAGCTTAAGACAACATTATCGACATTACTTGCGAGACTAGCAAAGCTTGACACAAGCATATCCGACATAAGCTCAAGACTATCCAGCATCGAGAAGCTTCTCAGTGGAACCTTCTTGGTGCAGTTTGGAGGAGTACCCTCAAGTCTTGATGAGATAGTTAGGCTACTTAATCTACGTGGTGCAGTCTTACTGAGGGGAGGTAGGGAAGTAGAGAGATATGGCGAGATAAGGCTAGACTATGTTGACATAATAGACAATGTCAGGTTCTCCACAGTGTTAATGCTAGATCAGGGAGGAGTTTTCGCCTATGCGCTGAAGGACAGAGATAGAGTGCTGTACATAGAGTCAGACTATCCACTTGACCCTTACACTCTGTCTTACCTGAGGAGATATCTAAGGTTCACTTAGATCGCTCATGGTCTTTCTGAGAAGTCTCGTTGCAGACTTCGCGATAACTCTCCTCGCGTAGCTTGATGCTTTTCTAGGTACAACCTTGTTGCTCAGTATCGCGTCTATGACATCTGCAGGAGACGCAATCTCGTCCTTAATCTCTGTGTAACAGAGACCAAACATGAGTACAGAATGAGCATCAGAGGAACCAAGCATTGGCACTCTAACTAGTGCTCTGGTAAGGACGTACGTTAACTCGTTCACTAGCGGCAATAATGTTCCTCCATTAAATACCTCGACAGCATCCCACTTTCCTCGAATGAGATTTCTCAATCCAACACCACTGCGAGACATATCTAGGGGATGTGCAGGCACAACTATGCACTTGTTAGTGCTCTTCCAAGCTAGGAGATCTTCGAGTCTTCGAGGAGCCTCCTCAGCAGGTAGTTCCTCACAGTACACAAGAACGTCCCCCACATTCGTTCTGACCTCACAGCCCGGGATGACAATTATGTCGTACTGCTTTGCTAGCTTTAACGCCTCCTCGCTCCCTCTGAACGTATTGTGGTCAGTTATTGATATTATGCTGAATCTTCTCTTTTTTGCAATTCTAAGATAATCCTCAGGTCTTGAGACCCCGTCACTGTGTGTTGTGTGTAGATGAAGATCTGCCTTTGCAGCGCTCTTCATACTCCTTCACAAGGTCACGCTCAGTGACTGGCCCATTTGGCTTAACCTCTTTAAATACCTGTGCCTCGTATACGTAGATTACCGTGTCCTCGTCAAGCCAGCAATTTGGCGGGAGAAACGCCTTGATGCAGGTCTCATTGAGGAAGTCTATTACGTCCCAGCAGTACTCAACCGGCACTTGCGGTAGTAATAGTCCGGAAAATACTCCTCGCTCAACAACAAGGCCATGTCTACCTATCGTGACCTTGCTTAGTAGCTCCTTTCTACTACCCTTAATCTCCTGTAATGGGCTAAGTATCGAAACCTCAATTACTATGTTGCTAAGCTCCTCTAACTTAACAGGCTCAAATCTTGGATCCTCCGTTGCAGCAGCAATCGCACTCTCAATCACTGCATGAGCAACATCTCTGAAGCCTCTTGGAAAGCCTATACATCCTCTCAGCTCAGTCTTGTCTGGACCGAGGTAGGTCTCAAGCGTCGTGAATACGCCATACGTGTCCTGTAGAAGTCTGGGGGGAGTATCAGCGGGAGGCTCTATCTTCTTTCCTGTTCTGAGAAACTCCTCTATTGCTCTCCTAGCGAGCTTGACTAGAAACTCGCCTTCTTGAAGAGTATAAGGCCTGAACATGTCTTGAGACACCTCCTTAGGTCAACACAAATATTAAGATGTCTCCACTACTGGGGAATCAGTGTCAACGTTCAGGTGCAGCGTATGTGGACGTGAAGTGAGATTTATCGACGTAGCATACGTTCACAGAGACGTGGTCGTGTGTAGAGACTGCATGCCAAAGTACTACGTGAGGTACCTGTGCAGAGCTATCAGTAAGAGAATTAGTGAGGGAGAGCAACCAGCATGTAGATACTGCAGGTACTACGATGAGTGTACTAGGTATATAAGAGGTCTGCGGGACAAGACAAGCGACAAGTGATGACTCCTTCGGCTTGCTGAGCAGTGATGTGAATGACCTGCGCTGAGACGGATTTTTAAGCCTAGAACCCTTGTACAGCAACTAGAGCACCTTGTGAAGAAGATGTTGGAGAGCGCGAAGAGCGTTATACTCGATGTATTACAGGAGTATATGGACATTGAGGATGTACCACCGCCAGTAGTTGAGCAAGCAGCAAGAGACCTAGTGAGAATGAGAGTACCTCTCAGGAGAGACGTCGTGAACAGATACGTACAATCGATGCTCCTACCTGAACTTAATCGAAGGTTGGTCGAGAAGCTTGACGTGTTTAGAAGAGCCTATGGATGGGGTCAGATAAAGAGGCTCTTGCCATACATACTGTCTGAGTACCTGCAAGATACTGGATACACAGTATACGTGAGACCTCTAGTTGACTCCACGCGTGTAGATGTTGTAGTAGAGAGGTACGGCAAGTACCTACCAATCCTCATATCGACAGGAAGCAAGGAGAAGTACATACGATACAGAGCAAGTAGACTCAAGTCTAGAGGCATCAATGTTGAGATAGTCACGCTTACTCGTGAGAAGGTCCTTCATGATCGAGCAAACCTGGTGTGCATAGAGCTGGTAGAGTACCTAGTAAATGAGAGAGGACATGAGCAGCCTAATTTCATAATTGACCGATATGAGCAGACATTCTTCAGACTATGGAGGGATTTTAGTAGACGTGGGTACATAGTGTTCAGAAATTATCTCTATGAGAACTACGTCTTTGACTTGCTCATGGTTGGGTACTCCGTGATAGGAGTGAAGAAGCTGACAAGAAACCTAATATACTCAGATGAGCTGCTGAAGAGAAACCTCAAGACCTTAAGAAACCTGCTCAGAAAGAGAGTAGTTGACAAGATTAAGCTCGTTGTGCTATACGACAACCTTGACGTCTTGGTCGACAAGCTGAGGAGACTTTTAGCAGTAAGAGACTCAGAGTACATAACGCTAGTTGAGGCATGATCGACTATCTGTTAATTTCTGATAGAACATGCCTCAGCACTGGTATTATAATCTCCTTTATAGCGAGTTGCACTGCTGAGGGTGATCCAGGAAGACAGAATATTACCGCACGGTTATAGACAAATGCCGATGCTCTACTGAGAACAGTGTGTACCCCCAGCTCTCTCTCGCTTAGTCTTCGAAAGAGCTCACCGAATCCTGGTAACTCCTTGTCTGCTATTCTCCTTACAGAGTCCACAGTTACGTCTCTCCAGGAGGGCCCGGTTCCCCCTACCGTAATTATCACATTGACTCCGAAGTTATCTACAAGAGACTTGATTATTCCCTGTAGAGCCTCTCCGTTATTTGGTATATAGACTATATTTAGAACTTCAACGTTGTGTTCTCTCAACAAGTCTCTTGCTATTCTGCCACTCTCATCCTCAATTAATCCCCTCTCCAGGTAGGATCTAAACCTAGAGTTGCTGACGACAATTATCGCCGCTCTCGGATGTACTTCAATGATCTCATGTCTAGGCTTGAAGTTGCTCATCATCACTGGTAGTGAGATATTAAACTACACATGACATTAACGTTCAGTACATGTCTATTGAGGATATACCTACAAGAGTCAACGCAATATTCACAGACTATGACGGCACAATATCCCCAGTAGACG
This sequence comes from Thermoproteales archaeon, assembly GCA_027036495.1. GTDB lineage: Archaea > Thermoproteota > Thermoprotei > Thermoproteales > Thermocladiaceae > JAADER01. The sequence continues at coordinate 9,385 of JALWFJ010000010.1, read as the reverse complement.
TCTCAAGAGAGGAGTCTAGGACGTTTCCAGAGGTTGAGAGGGTGCTCTGCGAGATCTCAAAGTACATACCGGTAGCCATCGTTACAACTAAGACCTACTCCTTCATCTATCCAAGGACGAGAAGCTTCGCTCATGCGTGGGCATGCTGTAATGGTATAGAGATCGTGACAAGGGACAGAAGATACATACCCTGCGAGGTCTATGAGAAGGAGCGTATAGTTAAGGAGCTTCTGGCTAAGACTAAGGAGCTTCTTAACGGTACGGTGCTCATAGAGGAGAAGTGGGCTGGACCAGTGCTTGTGGGGTTCTGCATAGACTGGAGACTGAGCAAGACTGTAGATATGGAGAAAGTCAACGTTATAGTTAGTGAGGCTAGAGAGAGGGGGCTATACGTGATAACTTACAGTGGACATCCCTTTGTTGACATCTTTGCAGTATCTTATGATAAGGGCTTTGCTGTGGAGAAGCTCAAGGAGATACTTAAGGTGAGCGAACCAATAATGTATCTCGGCGACTCTGAGAACGATAATCCAGCCTTTGAACGTGTGCAGGTCCCCGTAGCAGTGATACACGAGAAGAACAGAATGAGCAACCTCAAGGCAAAGTACAGAGTAGAGCAGAGAGACCTACCTAGGCTATTAGAGAGGGTTCTTCAGGCAGTCAAACACTAGAGCCTGAGAGCATCTATAAGCTCATACACATCATCAATATTTTCGAGAGACTTCACTAGCTGTATCACAGTCTCTACTCTTTCCTTAGTCATGTACGGAGAGACTAATCTTCTGAACTTTGACTCAACATCTTTCCAGCTCATAGGTCTCCTTGGATGCCCCAGAGGATAGTCAACTCTGGACTCTACAACCCTTCCATCTCTTAACCTCACCACGACCCTATTAGGTATCGCCTCCGGATACAGCTTATCTATCTCCGGGTCAATCTTCACCTCAGTCCTCTTAAGAAGCGATAGTACTCTTGGATCTCTTATCCTGTCTGGCTCATAATGGTGAAGCCAGACCTCCCCCTCTAGGAGAGCTGTTGCTGTGATCCAGGGCAGGCTATGATCCGCGGTCTCTTTTGTCTTTGGATCCCACTTCTCAGGGTCTCTCGCTATTATCTCGTACCCTACCCTGAACGTGTATATCTCTATCTTCTCGATGTCGTCAGGCTCTCTTATCTCTACCTGTCTCCTTATCTCCTGTGCCGCCTCAACTGCTGTCTGAGAGTGTATCTCTACTGGAAAGTGCTTCACTATTGTCTCCCTCACTTTTTTGGGAGGAGGAATATTCTCAAGCTCTCTAACTGGTCTATCATCAAATTCATTGCTAAGTAACTGCTTGATGAAGCCCATCTCTCCAGTGAATGGCTTGTCAGGCCCAGTCACGCCATGCTTAGCCAAGATGCAGGAGAAGACTGCGTGCCTCACGGCATCAGCAGTAGCATATGCCTTCCAGTGGCTAAGCTCGCCCACACGTGCCTGCCTCATTGATGCATGGCTCACTACAGCTATCGAGAGAGCCTCAGAGAGCTGAGACTCATCGAGGTTCATTAGCTTCCCGGCAGCTAGCGTCATCGCGACGAGTATGTAGTTCACGTGATCCCATCCATGTACGCGTAGACTGCCGCAGTCACAGAGTCTACATCCAATCTCGTAGGCAAGCGCTATTGAGGTTATCAAGTCCTTGCCACTTCTGTGTAGCCCTCCTGCCAGCGTGAGTAGTCCCCCAATCATGTCGCTTGGGTGAAGAGGCTCTCTAGATAGGTACGTGTCATTGAAGTCGAGGTATCTTACCATTAGCGAGCTCGTCATACATGCCCACTCTAGGGGAACAACTGCGGGATACAGAATTGGCTCAGCGCAGAGCAGCCCGTTACAGCCAAGATCTAGCAAGATCCTGCGCGTCTTGTAGACAGGCTCCCCGAAGACGGCTGGCACAGCAACGCCTATGCTGTCAAGCACCCTGACCTTTGTCTCCTCTACAACATCTTGAGGAACCTTGTCGTACGTGAGCTCCACTGTGTACCTGGCAAGTATCTGCGTTATGTGATCCTTCATTGTTCTCAGCAAGACGCTGAGCAACGTCACGTATCTAAAATCATTACCTGTCAGCGTTTACGTGGATCATCACGCATCAGAGAGGGCGGTGCTCATCACAGGATCTAGCTGTCTCTAGCCTTATGAGTAACGTTTTAAAAGATATGATCTTTCAATCGTAGCCGTGCGTTATCAGAGAGAGGATATACTTTGGTTAGATCTTGTTAGAGAAATTCTTAAGAAAAACGTGAGAGAGCCATTCGAAAAATATGTAGATGAGTTTGTGGAGTTCTTAGATAGGCTATATGTAATATGGAATAATAGCGACAAGAGATTAAAGGAGAAGTATGCCTACCACATGGCGATACTGCAGGCAAACAGCACAAAAGTGAACATCGTGAGGGCAAGACTCAACGCATTCTATGCCTACCTAGTGTTCAGAGGGTACGTCAGCGCGTACAGACTGCTAAAGGACAAGATTGTTGCTGGAGGAGAAAGCCTATACACCTGGCTTAGACTCTACAGAGAGCTCGTGCCTCATCTTTCCACGCAGCGACCACATAGACAGTGAGCAAGTACGTATGTGCGTAAGAACTCAGCCACTCCTTGACCACTTGGCTTACTTGTCACAATGTTGGCAACCAGCTTCAGACTATCTGTCGCGTTGCTCACAGCAACTCTGACTCCACAGACTCTAAGTAGTGGTATGTCAGTATCGCTGTCTCCAATGGCCGCAATATCTGTGAGCGGTATCTTGGATATGGAGCTATACATTCTCACTGCCTGTCCCTTGTCTATGCCACGTGGTATGATGTGAATGGCGTAGCCACTGTATATGACGTTGAGGCTTTCAGAGAGACCATGTCTTCTGAGGAGATCCTGCACCTTCTTGACAGCTTCCTCGGACGTGACTCCTGGGTTCACGTAAAAGGCATAGTCATATTTTCTGTATTCGTTCTGATAGCTCTCTCTGAGATAGCTAGAGAGGTGCTCAACTATGAGTCTCCTAGCCTCATCGAGCAAGTCCTTGTACTCGGCACAGAGCTCATATCTTGTGCCTCTATACCAGAGCACACATCCATTCTCTGAGATCACTGGACAGCGAGCTAGGTCGAAGCCAACGTATCGCGCAACAGCTAGTGCAACAATGTGGCTGTTTCCTGTAGCAACGCCAAGCTCAATGCTTGGACAGTTATCAATTACCTCTCTTACTGCAAGTATTGCATCAACACTTAGTCTCTCTGTGTCTCTGTTCTCTGTTAGAGTACCATCTATGTCTAGTATGACTGCACGTATGTTCATTCAGGTCTTCGAGAGCTTGTATCTCCTTATCATGTTTCTCACACGCTCCGTGAGTCCAGAGACGTGACTCTCAGCCTCAACATACTTTATGACCTGCGCAAGAAACGCCTCATCTCTCTCGTCCTTACACTTGACCCATACACGCCCGTTCTGTCCAACAATCACGTCACAGTTTAGCTCCTCCTTGAACATGTTTATCATTGATCCTTTCCTCCCTATGACTCTGGGAACCTTTACAGGACGTATCTCAACTATCGTCCCAGACATTATCTTTCCAAGCTTTGCCTCCTTTATCGTAAGAGTAACAGGTATCTCGTACGATAGATTAAAGTCTATGATTCTTGCAAGTATCACATCATTTATGTCTAGCAACGTTCTCAGATCTGTTGATGTTATGTCTACGTACTTGAGTGTCGCTTCCTGTAGAGGCAAGTAAGCCCTGTAGGGAGACTTTATGTCAACCTCCCATCCTGTCACGAGGATGTCCGTTACGTATCCTATGACCACGTCTCCAACCCGCGGCTTGTATGTGCCGCTAAGAGGTATCACGTTAATCTCCTTTCCACCGTTTCTCAGCTCAATTAAGGCAACTGCCGAGGCATATGCACAGTTACCCTCCCAGTACACTGCCCCAACAACGTTATGCTCTCGCGTTGCTATTGGGTCACCTGGAAGCACAATCTGTCTGTTAGCGACGTAGAGCACCATCTTGGCACGCTAGGTTCTTATCCCTATTAGCTTAACCTCTCCCTCTCCTCGTGACAGCTCGTTAACCTTCTGGATAGCTATCTCCTGCATGCCTGCTGGAATCTCGAGTCTCAGTATTAGTGAGCCATCGCTCTCAAAGTGCTCGCTCGTTATCCTGCCAAGCTTTGCTAGGACGTTTCTACCCTTCATTGCGCAGGAAGGAGGCAGCTTGATCTCGATCTCTGCTATTGCTATCTTTATTGGGAGAACCTTCTGAAGAGCCTTCAGTATGTTTGGTATCTGCTCCTCAACGGACTTAAATGGGTCAACTGCGACGCCGGCCTTGCTGAGTGCGTTCTCGACTCTTTCTGGAGGCACTGGAGCTTTAGTTCTGACATCTATGCAGTTCCTGCTAATCCACTCAATGATTTGACGTTTCTTCTGCTCGATTATCTTCTTTCTCTGATCAGCTGTTAGAGGAATCTCGCCTTCTCTCAGTATTATCTCCGCGATCTTCTTGATGTCCGTAGTCTTGAACACCTTGAGCAGTGCAGACTCACTTGCTCTGAGACCCTTCTTAGCGTCCCTGTACACTGTGTCGCTTATCAGTATCTTGTCTATGCTCACAGGTTTGCCTAGTCTGTACTCTAACGCTAAATCTGGATCAACAAGGATCTCAAAGTGCTCACCTTTGGCGTCATACTTGGCTATCCCCACCTTCTTACTCATGGCTTACCGTGAGTGTCTCTCTGAGAGCTATTTAACCCTACCTAACTTGTCTATCTAGCTACTTGTAGTGCAGGACAGAAGATAGGAGTCTAGTATGGAGACTGGCGAACCCTCTTTATTACCTCGGTTATCTCCTCCTTGGTCAGCTTTCTGAACTTCCTGTCCTTGACGCTCACTACCCCTATCTCTATCTTGTCCGGCTCTAGGTTATCGATAACCTTACTGAGTGCTCTCACGGCAAGCTCCACAGCCTCACTTAGAGTGAGGTCATACTTGTAGTGCTTCTCTAGGAAGTCCAGTATGGTGCTTGAGCCAGATCCTACGGCTGTTGCGTAGTACCCAAAGTATATTCCTCCAGGATCTGTCTGAAAGAGCCTAGGGCCATTCCTGTCTACTCCACCTATTATTAGGGCTGCTCCGAAGGGTCTGACACCTCCATGCTGCGTGTATAGCTGCTTGAGGTTGCTTATTCTTCTCGTCAGCAGCTCGATGTCTATAGGCTCATCGTACAGTAGGCGATGTACCTGTGCTTCCTGTCTCGCATACTCTATGAGGACTCTTGCGTCTGCTAGAAGCCCAGAGGGGGCAGCTGCAACGTGCTCGTCTATGACGTATATCTTCTCTATGCTCTCAAGGTCTATAAGCGGGCTTATCTTCCTCTTCTCTGCGGCAAGAACAACACCTTCTCTCCCCTTTATCCCTATGGTTGACCATCCTTTCTTTACAGCTTCGCCTGCATACCTCACCTGGTACAGCTCTCCTTCAGGACTGAATATGGTTATAGCTCTGTCATATCCGTAGACTGCAGGCGAGAACATGCTAGTCGCTTGACCTTAGAGGGACTTCCTTTATAAATATCTCCAGCTGATTGATACAGAACAGAGAGAACATGGATGCAACATGTACACTAAAGGTACGAAGAGTAAACAAGTGTTCTAAGATTGAGACAGTAGACCTAGAGCTAATACGTACCTGTAACTGTACTGTACTCATAGATGGTCGCCAGGTGAGCATACTCAGAACAGTACCTCATGATCTAGAGCTTCTTGGAATAGGACACACGCTTGTGTCAGGCTACAGGCCAGACACAGTACATGTCTTTCAAGCCTCAGAGAGCGACTACATAGTCAACACGCTCACTCTAGGGAGAGCGGAGAGCTACGTCTACAGACGCAAACCTACGTCAATTTCCCGCGACGTCGTGTGGAGACTGTATGAGAAGTATGGCAGAGCTGGCGAGGTTCTCCATAGAGCAGTAGCAGTGACACAAGACGGAGCTTACATATGCGACGTCGAGGACGTACATATAACAGGTCTGATATACAGACTAGTAGGGTCACTATACGTGTTGAAGCGCAGTGTACAGGAGATCATAGTGTTTCTAACGTGCAACGTTGACGAGGACGTACTTCAGTCACTCTCAACAATAAACCTCGTGGGAATAGTAACTACTGGAAAGGTTACCTGTAATGCCGTTGAGTACTCTAGAAAGAACAACTTAGTACTAGTGGGAGATTTTGATCCGGCCTCCCAGACATTCGTGATCTATAGTGGAGACATCGCGATCTAGCTTTCTCAGCTACCTCTAAGAGCGGATACTCAGGTGAGCCGTGACGTTCTCTTGCTGCTTGCTACTTGTCACACCTTGCTCACCACTCTAGGAACTTGTCTCCTAGTCCCTCAATCAGTGGGCCAACGTCAGGCCTACCCTGTCTCAGACCTCTACCAGCCCATCTACTGAGATCTCCCTGCAGCAGAAGAAGGAGATTCCTAGCATGTTTCCTAGTTCTGTCAATAGCTACTTGAAGAAGCTCAGTCTCAGTCTTGGCCTCATCTTCATGTATCGTCACGTCAATCACTGGTCTCCCAGTCTCTAGCTGAACGAGAATCAGTCCAAGAGATGCTACTGCGTAGGTCAGCTTATCGACGAGCTCCCTCCCAATCCATCCAAGGACAAGAACACCCTCACACTCTTTCTCAACAATTAGCTTTCTTGCCGCCCAGGGAGTGTTCTTGAATCCTGGAACAGTTATCCTCTCAATGACTACTCTAGGGTTAGCTGCCTGAAGCTCCTCTATGGCGTATCTAGCCATGTCTACTCTTGCAAATGTTGTGTCAACTATCCCAACGCGCATCTAGTACTCACTTCTTAACAACATTCTTAACATAGTACTTCTCTACTTCGAGACCGCTGACTAGGACTGTGTTAAGTTTATCGGCAAGTCTCTTAAGCTCGTCCATGGTAGGGACATCTGTTGAGTCTCCCAGAATCTCGCATATGACGAGAGCTGGAGATATTTCAGCAATCTCTGCTAACATCAGGGAGAGCTCCGTGTGTCCTCGTCTCTCACCTATTCTACCAAGAAGTATGGGAACGTGTCCTGGACTGTAGAAGTCCGAGTAGAACTTTCTACAAGCCTCCTCAAGGTGTCCCTTCTCTATTAGTGACACTATCTTAGCGAGCTCACGCACAGTGAGAGACCTATCTACGTCCCTTATGCCAGTCCTAACCTTGACATGATTAACCCAGAGAGAAAAAGCCGGCTCATCACCATAGCTAGGCAGCTTAACAAGCTTATCAAGAGCTAGCTTTCTTAGAAGTCGCGACTGTAGCTCAATGCCCAGAATCTTCCCAAACTCGTACCTTGTCACAAAGCAGAGTAGACCCCCAGCAATCCTCCTAATATTGCGAACAACATCTGGAGTAACAACATCTGCGCGATATACAATATCAACCTCGTTCTCTCTATCAACACCATCATGAAGAAGCACGGGATAACCATCAGCAAGCTTACGCGCAGCCACCTCAACAATGTCCATGCTCGTTCCAGCTGAAGAGCCCTAGGACAAATTTAAACATTTTGTTTAGATGATGAATCCAGTATTAAACAGTCAGTTTAAAGACAGACAAGCAGCAACACGCAACGCAGTGCAGAGTAAAGGCAGGTTCTCTCTGAAAAAGATTACCTACGTAGAACAAGTCTTCCATGCCTGGATTCTTAAAACCAGGATAGATAGCGGGGTGGCGTCTACGTGATAGAGGACCTTTACTCTGCCTAGGATAGGCTTCAAGCTTCTCCCTTTAGACTCTTCTACCTCTTCTACCTCCAGGTGGTCTAATTATGTCGTGTGGTATAGGCGTTACATCCTCTATTCTCCCTATCACGAGCCCAGCTCTAGCAAGTGCTCTTATGGCAGCTGCAGCTCCGGGTCCAGGAGTCTTAGGACCGTATCCTCCTGGTGCCCTAACTTTTATGTGGACTGCATTTATGCCCCTCGCCATCGCTATTTGTGCAGCCTTATATGCTGCCATCATTGCTGCATATGGACTGGGCTTGTCTCTGTCAGCTTTAACAACCATCCCGCCACTGACTCTAGCTGCAGTCTCTGCTCCCGTTAAGTCTGTTATTATTATTATCGTGTTGTTGTAGCTACTATAGATGTGGGCAACTCCCCATCGTAGCTTCTTTCCCCCAATGGTAGTCTGAACAGGTCTCAGCTCAGGAATGTTTAGCTGCAGAGGTAGTGAGGGTTTCTCTACAGGCTTCTCCTCCGTAGGCTTTATCTCTGCAGATTCTTGCCTAACCTCCTCTGATGACACATCTGAACCTGAACAGAGGCTCTTTAAAAAACTTGTAGGTGGCTTGGCCAAGCTATACTACACTAACTAGATTACTCGGAGCTTGACTGAGCTGAGGTCTCTGCCTTGAGTAGACCTAGCTGAACCTGAAGTGGAGCAGGCTGGCCCGGACCAAACACTGGCTCCCCACTGGCCAGCCTCTTGTAGAGTGGGCTTGTTGGTGCGTATGTTATCTTATCCTCAAGATCTCTCGGCACAAGCAGTCCTGGAGCATTTACGACTCTCCCATTTATTGCTATGTGCCTATGTACTATGAGCTGTCTAGCCTCATGTATGCTTCTAGCCAGACCTTTCCTGTATACAAGAGTCTGAAGCCTTCTCTCAAGTATTGCGCGGACATCAAGACCTAGTATGTAGTCCAGAGGCACGTCTGGGTCAGGTATGAAGCCCATCTTGTAGAGCTTCTCCTTAAACGGGGCCTCAACCTTCCTTCTCTCTTCGGCCGGGAGTGCAAGCATCTCTCTTGCACGTCTCTTGATTCGAATCAGTATAGATTTTGCAAGCCATAGCTCACGCTTGTTTCGCAGTCCATACTCACCAACTAGCTGAAGCTCCTCCATTAGAAGCTGCTTGTTCCACAGCTTCATTGGTTTGCCCTCAATCCACTTCTTCTTTGGTCTCTTTGGATCACCCATAGCTTGGTGCTAGGGACTTGGATAGTCTATTAAAAAGCTTCTTCTCCGTCTAGACGTTGAAGACTACAACTTAGCTGACATTATCTGTAGGCCTTCTGTCTCTTTGATCTAGCATGTTTTAGTCCAGGCTTCTTTGGCTCTGTCTTCCTGGGGTCTCCCTTGATGATTGATGGGTCGTACTTCATGTAGAGTTCTAGTAGCCTTGGATCTTGAGTGTACATGACTAGTCCTCTAGCTATTGCCATCCTGGTAGCTGATGCTTGACCCATAACTCCACCTCCCTGAACGTTCACGTCTATGTCTACCTTGGACCAGATATCCCTACCTGCTAAGAGAAGAGGCTCAATCATCTTTAGACGA
>JALWFJ010000009.1 GCA_027036495.1 Thermoproteales archaeon | reverse complement strand
ATGCTCAGAGAAGCAAGCACCTCACCGACACTGCGAGCATCTACTGCGTGCTTGACCTTGTCTGGCTCTAATCCCGCACGTAGCATATGATATACAAGTGCCTCTATTCTAGCATCAATGAACTCTGAGGACGTGTTCACGGCTCCAACAGCGAGCTTTAGAGCCTTTGCAGGTTTAGCTACTACTAAGACGCTTCTAAATCCTAGCTTTTCAGCAATCTTAAGGACATCGACAAGGTAATCTCCAGCACTAACTACCAGTCGAGACCTAACACCAAACTTCTCAATGAGGGCTTTTCGAGTATCGTGACCTGTAGTCAGTACAACGCAGCTCTCTCCCAGTGTCCTGAGCTGTCTCAGATGAACCGCAACTGCGTGCACAAATGCCCTATGGGAGTACGGTATCACTAGCCCCGTGACTCCAAGTATCGATATCCCTCCAATGATGCCAAGCTCTGGGTTCATAGTCAGTTTAGCTATCTTCTCTCCCTCAGGTACAACTATCCTGACCTTAGCACCTGTCCCAGGCGGGAGAACTTCTCTAACAGAGTCTACTATCTGTCTGCGAGGTACAGGGTTAATTGCATGCTCACCGACAGGAACAGGAAGACCCGGCTGAGTAACTATGCCAACGCCAGGACCTCCCGCAACCTCGATGACCCCGTTGTTTGTCAGCCTCACCTCTGCCACTATAGTTATACCATGCGTGACATCATTAGGCTTATCGTCGCCTGCATCCTTGACCACACCAGCCTCGCCTGAGCACTCTCCAGTCTGTTTAGCATACTTCACAGGAACCTCGACTCTCAAGCCGATCGGTGTTGGTACTACAACCCTGTCAACTATTATTCCACGTGCTGCAAGTGCCGCAGCCTTAGCAGCTGCAGCAGCACAGGTACCTGTAGACAACCCAAGTCTCACTATCACATAGTCATCCATGTATACGTATTCTACATGTATACTTGCTAGACAAGTTATGTAGCTAACTCAAGTAACAAGAAATTCTGTCTCTCAGCCCTTCGAGAAGTAGAATCTGAGCCGAGAGAGTGAGGTGCGAGATTAAGAGAACTGCACTAGCACTTTTTAATGCCTGAGACCACGTGGATGTCCTCCTAGAGCGGAAGTGAGATTCCTAGCTCGCTGTACACTAGGGCAAAGCAGACGTAGTATGCTAGAAGCGCATTTTCTAGTGCTAGTACTCCGACAGCCTTCCCCCCTCTACCCTTTCCATGAAGCACTGCAAGAGCTATGACTAGGGCAGTTATGCTCCAGAACAAGGCTGTCAACACTGGATGTCCTAGCATTATTGTCCAGGTTCCTCCAAACAGCGTGTATATTGCAATGGCTATGTCGAGAAACAGGAGTGCACGGGGATCCAGGTTAAAATAGTCGTTAAGCCATATTGCTGTCCAGAGAACACCAAATATTGCTAAGGTTGTTGCAGTGACTATGTCGTTATACAGCACGAACAGCAATATTGCTGCCGTGAACTGAGCTATGCCGCCAAACGCGAAGCCATTAGCAATGAGCGAGGCACGGATTCTTCTAGCGTCCTCAGGAGTCTCTGCCTTAGGAAAGCCAGTAAGCAGATGCAGCCCATAGGTGAGTGCTGCCGTTGCGTATCCAAACACTCCAAAAGGTACCGGATTTGTAGGCATGAGCTGGACTCCGAGAGTTCAGGAAGTAAATATTCTCAAGATTTCACAATTTAGGATGCTGCTTAATAGCCCTAGATCTCCTCGTAAACTAACCTCATGATAACCTTATATCTTTCAGTAAGTATGTCC
>JALWFJ010000008.1 GCA_027036495.1 Thermoproteales archaeon | reverse complement strand
GTGTCTTTGTACCTTATGTATTCAGGAAATTCTAGTGCAAGCCACAGTTTCTCTACATCCTTGATTCTTCCTCGTGACAGAAATCTCTCGTTTAGGAACTCTCTCAGTCTAGTCTTGACCTCGGTGAGTGTTCTCTGAACGTCTTCTGGTATTGAGAGAGTAGCCATGTTCATGGTGTTGCGTGAGGTGTAGAATCTAAAACTTACTAACTGGTGTTAACATTGATAAGACTTAACCTAACGTTGTGTATCTAGGTACAGGTTAGATGTGGCTTAAAGATGTTAGAGTAACGTTTGTCAGGGAGTACCTGCCAGCTCCTAAGAGAAGTCCAGAGGAAGAGTTCTGGTGCAGTGACAGAGTTGAGCACATAAGGAGGCTCGCACTTACTGGACGCCCTTGGAGGATCTTCCGGAAGCCTATACATAGGTACAGGATACTTGACAGGATCAGGTTTAGAGGATTTGAGGATGAGGAGCTTGATGTATCAGAATATGCCGAGGATGATGTTGCTGATGTTGATCTAACGCACGTCATAAAGTTTAACCGTGTGCAGGATGCTGTGATCCTGGAGGCACCAGTGTACTTTGCTGATATGTCCTTTGGTGCACTATCAGGTAACCCAAACATAGCTTTTGTCGAGGTTGCTGAGAGAATAAAGGCCGTCTCTGGCCTTGGCGAAGGTGGAGTTCATCCAGTCATAAGACAGAGGTACAAGAGGTACTTCGTTCAGTGGGCATCAGGGAGATTTGGCATTGGTGTTAGCGAGCTCACCAGCGGTGTCGGCATTACCATAAAGATTGGACAGGGAGCTAAGCCAGGAATTGGTGGTCATCTACCTGGAAAGAAGGTCACTGAGGTGATCTCACGTGTTAGAAGAATTCCACCGGGAGTAGACGCTCTATCACCTGCACCTCACCACGACATATACTCCATAGAGGATCTCGGTCAGAGAATATGGGCTCTCAAGGAGGCTACAGGTAAGCCAGTCTTTGTCAAGGTTGCAGCAACAAACTATGTTCCATATGTTGTGTCGGGAATAGCCAGAATGGGCGCTGATGGGGCAATAATCGATGGTCATGGTGCTGGTACAGGAGCAACACCCATCGTTGTGCGAGATCATGTTGGTATACCCATAGAGCTTGCAGTTGCTGCTGCTGACGCAATACTGAGGAGAGAGGGCCTGAGAGATAACTTCACAATAGTTGCGTCAGGTAGAGTAGCATCAGCAGATGATGCTGCTAAGCTGATTGCACTTGGGGCAGACATGGTCAGCATAGGCACAGCCGGGCTCATAGCAATGGGATGCATACTGTGTCATACCTGTAACCTAGGTAGATGTCCAGCAGGTCTTGCAAGCAGCATAGAGAATGGCAACAGGATTATTGACCTAGACTTTGCAGTTGAGAGACTGCATAACTTCATGCGTGGCTTCCTGACCGAGCTGAAGCTCATACTGAAGATGCTAGGTATAAGGAGACTTCGTGATCTAGTAAGCAGAAGAGACCTCCTTGCTGGCTATAACATCGACGAGGAAGTAAACCAGATACTGAGGCTAGGAGAGCTAAAGTCAACTGATCCACTCCCCTACAGGTATGATGAGGGTGAGACAGAGTTCAGGAGACCAAAGTACGCTCTATATTACAGGAAGCTTGCAGAGACTGGAGACATAGTCGTAATTGGTGCAGGCAGTGACGCACCGCCAGAGGTAGAGAAGCCAAGAAAAGTTCTTGACTGGCTCAGACTCGATGGAGCACAAGTAACTAGACCCTCCATAGACCCTTACAGGGAGT
>JALWFJ010000007.1 GCA_027036495.1 Thermoproteales archaeon | reverse complement strand
GTTATCGGGTATACAGGTATGACGTCGACGTCACACATCTTCACTGCATGTGCTGCTGCATAGTTTGACGTTAGTGCTAGGCGAGGCATAGGCTCACCTCCTAGTGTTCTCTCACTAGACTTATTGCCTTGACTGGACACTCCTCAGCGCAGATACCACATCCCTTACAGTAGTAGTAGTCTATCTCGTAGGTCACGCTGTACCTTACTCCCTTGCTAGTGACGTGTTCCTTATCTAGCTCTCTTATTGCTCCTTCTGGGCAGTAAGCCCAGCATATTCTGCACCTTATACACTTGTCCTGATCTATTACTGGTCTGAATGTCCTCCACTCACCAGTCTTGATCTTGCGTGTACTTCCAGGCTCAAGAATTGCTCCACCGAGAGGTATCTCGTACCACTTAGGTAGGTTCATCATTTAACCACCCGTGCCTGCTCGTATGCCTCGATCACAGCCTGCTTATTAACTTCTAGCAACTTTCCCTTGAAGAACTTGCCAAGAGAGCTCACAACATCGTCTAGAGTTATCAGATCTAGAACCTTCAGCAGAGCTCCAAGTATCGCAGTGTTAACTATAGGCTTGCCTATAGTCTTAAGCGCAATTCCAGTAGCATCAACTGTGACAAGTCTGCACTTGACGTCTAGCTCTGGTGGCTCAGGAGAGTTCACTACTATGTGTGTGTCCTCGCGCACTCCATCTAGGACAGACTTTATCTCTAGTAGAGATGGGTCGAGCACAACTAGGTAGTCCGGGCTCACTATGGGCTCTCTGTGCCTTATTGGATGAGTGCTCAGTCTCGTATATGCCCTTACAGGTGCACCTCTTCTCTCAGGCCCAAATTCTGGAAATGCCTGTGCATAGAGCCCTTTAGATATCGCTGCAACAGCAGTAACTTGTGCTGCAGTTACTGCACCTTGACCGCCTCTTCCATGCCACCGTATTGATATTTCTCGTTTCACGAGATCATGTAATAGGTCCGAAGTTAAAGTTAGGACACTATACTAGATAATTGTTAAGCTAAGTACAGCGTCTCTAGTCTCTAGCCTTCTACGACCATCAGCGAAGAGAGAGTCTTCACAGCTCTCTAAGCCTTGGATTAACTATCTTGTCAAGTGCGTAGCCTATCAGTGCAAAGGCTATCGCAGTCCAAGCTATGAACCCTGCTGGTGTCAAGATCCACCACCAGTACCCATGGTAGGCTGCTCCAGCATACCATGCATCACTCAGTATTCTTCCCCATGTAGGTAGTTCTGGCTCTCCAAGTCCAAGCATGCATAGCGCTGCCTCTAGAAAGATGTATCCAGGAACATTCATCACCGTGAGCGCTATCAGGTACGGTAGCTCTCGCGGAAGTATATAGCGAAGCAGTATTCTCATCTTACTTGCACCATACGAGAGAGCCGCCTCTATATACTGCTCGGATGCTATCTGCAGCGTGAGAGGTCGAACAGTCTTTGTCACGACTCCTGCAATGCTGAACACCATTATCACTAGAAGCAGATCCCAAACCGTCAGTCTGTATAGAAAGTCTATCAGTATCAGCAGTGGAAGCAGCGGCAACACGAGCATTATGTCGGCAAGTCTCTGAATTAGCTCGTCAACTTTGCTTCCATACCACGCGCCAAGTGATCCAAGAAAGGCTTGAATAAACACAGTCCAGACAGAGGCTATAACGCCAAAGGCAAGAGCAATAGGTGCTCCCCACAGTATGCCTAGGGCAATGTCGCGTCGCATGTCGTCTGTGCCAAAGAGACCGTAAACCTTCCCAAACGCCACAAACACTACCTTATAGTTACCTGGCGGACTAATCTCGACTTTGACTAGGTATCTTCCCTTCAGCACTCCACATCCCTCAGAGGCCATTTCAGGACAAGCCTTCGAGAACACAGCAACCTCTGGAACCACCACGGGTGGAACATTGCCCTCAATCCTCCTAAGCTGTCTAGCTAGCTCGCTGCTGACCTCCCCAGACGTTGATAGGTAGATCACGCCCTTGTACTCTCCAGACTTTACGGAGTATAGTGACAGACTGGAGTTGTAAAGCACAAGAGCAAGACCATCAGGTCTATACACGGTGACCTTTATCCATACCTGGTCAATGTGTTCCTCACTTATCAGGTATAGTCTAAGCTCACTTGGGTAGTCGTCATAGGTGTAGTCTATAGTGCCAACATACACAGCCTTCTTGGGAGTAATCTCTACTCTCTTCAAATGGAGCCACACTGTCTGAGGCAGATTCTTGCCTAGAAGCCACGAGACCCATATGGGCATAGCGTCACGTGGATTATTCTGCCAATACAGAGGATTACTCCACTGCTTAACCACGCTGAGAGGAGCCACTAGCGGAGCCGCTATCGCCATTGCTATGATCGGAACGAGCATTATTATCCCTGCAAGTCCAGTCTTAGTGCGCAGCAGCTCCTTCAGCACCGCCTTGAAGCCCGTAGGGACCGAGCCTGACATGCTATCTCACCCCTGTCCTCACTCTTGGATCAAGAACTGCGTATATAATGTCTAGCACGAACACTGTTGCCACCAGAATGTACGCATAGACTACAGTCAGCTCAATCACGACCGGGGCATCCAGCATCTCTATGGCCTGATAGTACAGCGTCCCAAGACCAGGCCAGTCAAACACGGTCTCCGTGATTATTGCTCCCTGAAGAGCAAACACTATGGCGAGGGCAATCATCGTTATGAGTGTTGGGCTTGCTGGTCTCAGCACATATCTTCTCAATATCACGCTCTCAGGTATCCCTCTTGCACGTGCAGCAACGACATAGTCCTCGCTCAGTATAGATACCACGAGGTTCCTAGTTATGTACGCCCAGTACCCAAAGTGAGTCACAACCCAAGATAGTAGAGGTAGAGTCATGTAGTAGAGCACCTTGAGGCACCATAACCAGAAAGGACCACTATACACTGGGACTCCTCCAGGAGGAAAAAGCCTGATCTGGTAGGAGAATAGCAGTATCAAGAAGATCCCTATGAACCACGCAGGCAGTGACTGCATAACTATGGCAAATATCGATACAAACTTGTCAAGAGCCGATCCAGGTCTTCGTGCAACATAGAGACCCAGGGGTATGCCTATGCCTGCAGAGATCAAGGTAGCAGTAACAAATAGGACTACAGTCCAAGGAAGTCTCTCCATTATTATGTCTAGTATGTTTGCAGAGCCCGTCGAGCTACGTATGAAGTATGCTTGTCCTAGACTTAACGTCAAGGCTTTCCAGGTATATATGAAGAGCCTAACGTAGAATGGCTGATCTAGGCCTCTAGCATGCAGTATCTCGTGGATCCTTTCCTCAATTATGTGCTCTCTAACGGCTGCAGGTAAGCTTGCAAACGATGGATCTCTCCTCAGACTCTGTACAACTTGCATCTTGATGAGCGAATATATCATCTTATCGATGTAGCCACCCATGTTTGCTATCAATACGGTGAGGAACGTAGCAATAACGACAGTTACGAGCAGTATTGCTGCTCTCCTGATCAAGTATATGGAGAGAGGGCTTAGTAGAACGGAGCGTATCTTAGTAAGAGACACAAAACTGAATGTACACCTAGGTTATAAATGTTTAATATTAAAGAGAAGGAGTTATGCAAAGGTGAAACCTACGTGTATACACAAACAGTCTATTTAGAAAAAAGAGGGGAAGAGGAGAGCCTTCTAAGAGAGCACAAAGCTTGAGTACCTTGTAACTACCCTCTCTGCATAGTCTGGAGGTAGTGGATAACCGTTTCTGAATGCCTTGAGTATCACAACCTTGGCCATAGTGTCAACCTTCTCCAGTATGTATGGGCCATTTGATACGTAGAAGTGACCGTACTTCTTGTAGAACCTTTCTAGTGCCTCTAGTCTAGCCTTAAACTCGCTCACTGTTACTCTACCTTTCAGCGAGTCTGGTATGAAGCTTGCTGGGTTCTTTAGTGCCTTGTCAAGATAGGCCTTGAGTATCTTCAGGCTCTCTCCCTTAGAGAAGTCTAGCCATGGCACGCCCCACTTTCTTGACTTTACGCTGCTAAGTGCTATCTTTCTATCAGCAACTGCCTTATAGATCAGTGCAACAAGGTCGTATGGCAGTGCTGACCAGAGTATAGCTGCAAATCTTGCAATCATTGACTTATCTGGGTGCCAGTAGTCGATGTACAGCTCGACCGTGTTAGCATTGACTATCCTAATCCCTCTGAATGCCCTCTTAAATGTCATGAGCGTTGGCCCTACTATACTTGGGTCATACACTGGTGTTCCGTTTGTCGCTATGTCTAGCTGTAATGCTAGCCATGCAAGAACGTCGTTCATGTTCATTGTCGCGTTGTCGTGCCACTTGCCGAATATGAATCTCGCAACGATCTCGGATTTAGCATACCTGTAGGGCGTGGGCTTCCATGTTCTAGTCTTTGGATCCCAGATGATTGTACCTGCAGGTATTGGAAGCTTACCGTTAGGTCCAGCAGTGTATACCTTGTACACTATCCTGTAAGGTATGTACTCTCCAGTCTTTGGATGAGTTGCTAAGCCTAGATCCCATATGTATTGTGTGATCATTGTGTCATATATCCACGTCTCTCCTCCAATAGGGTTCCACGCGCTGACAAACATCTCTCTAGTGTTCAACAATATTGCCTTGCCACCTATTGGTCTTCCCTTGAAGTATGCGGCTCTAAACGTCAGAGGAGACCAGAAGCCTGCAACTTTGTCGAACACGCTGTTAGGAATGATTAGGTCCTTGTATGCTGCGAATGGACACTTCCTTGCTACTAGCCATATTCTGACGGCTTGCTTCAGATCGAGCTCAAGTACCTGTTCTATGAGCTCGTTTCTCTGCTTAAGGCTTGTGTAGTTTGATATTAGCAGCTGGTGAGCAAGTTTGACTAGCTTCTGTGGAGGCTTATAGTACAGGAACACGTTTCCAGAGAATGGATCGCAGCAGAAGAACTCATAGTCAGAGTCTGGGTATGCCTCCATGCTTGTCCAGACCCAGCCCTCAGTGTATATGTTCCATTGACAGGTTCTTGGATCTCCGCTGTACACTATTGTTAATGCTTTCTTACCTGTACAGTACACTCTCTCAACGGTGAAGCCAAGCTTCTCCAGAACCGAGGCAACATAGTCTCCAATCTGTCTTCTGTAGTCCTCTACTCTTATGTAGACCTTGACCACGACGGGCTTACCATTGCAGTACCACTTTCCGTTTACGAGCTTGCATCCATGTCTTGTTAGTGCATCATACACGAGCTTCCATGCCTTAGTAAAGTTGTAGCTGTACTCTCTCTCAAGCTTCTCCATAAAGGGCTTTAGTCTCTCATAGTCAGGATAGCCTGGCCACTTATGCGTGACTACCGGTATGGCTAGACCTTGCAGCAGCTCATCCGCTATGTACTTCCTGTTAAATGCGTACTGTAATGCAAGTCTGACCTCAGGTATCGAGAATGGATTAAACTGGCCCTTGCAAGGTACTGGATTTACCAGCAAGTCGTAGAGTACACATATTGAGAAGTAGAGCTTGATGTTCGGGTTTCTCTCAGCATATATCACGTTCTCGGGCTTAGCAATTATGTCAACTATTGCGTGTGCTCTACCCTGAGCCAAGTCTCTTATAGCCTTGTCCTC
>JALWFJ010000006.1 GCA_027036495.1 Thermoproteales archaeon | reverse complement strand
AGCTTCTAGAGAAGCCTCATGCCAAGATTGGCAACAAGTTAGCAAAAGACGTGCTGAGAGAGATTGAGCATAAAGCAAGAGAGATAGTCAGGCTCGTTGTTCAGGGAAGAAAGAGAGATGTGTTCTCGATGTTTAGTAGAGGCAAGAGAAGGGAAATTGAGGAAGTTATGGCCTTCATAGAGGATCTGTACAGTAGGGTTAAAAGAAGTGATGAGATATGCTCACTTCTCAGAGCACTTAGTGGCAGATATGTTCAACCTCGCGTTGCTGGTGATCCCATCAGAACTCCTGAAGTCTTCCCAACAGGATCTCACGGATACGCATTTGATCCTAGACTCATACCTAGCAAGGCTGCATACATCAGGGGAGCAAGAATCGCTGAGACAACACTGAGAATGTATTATCAGAGGTACGGCAGATATCCCGAGACTGTAGCTGTCGTGCTCTGGGGTTTCGAGACCATGGGTACTAGAGGTGAGACTATTGGGCAAGTGCTTCAGTATCTAGGCGTCAGACTGGTAAGAAAACACGGACCTTGGGACTGGGGGCTTGAGCCTATTCCACTGGAGGAGCTTGGCAGACCAAGGATAGACGTTGTGGTGACGATCTGCGGCATATTTAGGGACACATTTCCTAACCTGATAACACTGCTTGACCGAGCGTTTAGTCTTGTTGCAAGCTTGGACGAGCCTCCCGAAATGAACTATGTGAGAAAGCACGTTGAGGAGGTAGGATCACGCTGCAGGATATTTGGACCAAAGATAGGAGCATACAACACAAGGCTGCCAGAGATCATAGAGTCCTCTGAGTGGAGCGAGAGGAGACAGTTAGCTGAGACTTACCTTGAGGACATGTCGTATGCATATAGCGAGACTGAGCATGGTGTCGATGCAAGAGATGTGTTTAGAAGACTTCTCTCTAAGGTTGACCTCGTTACGCAGATAAGATATGCACATGAGTACGACATCATAGATCTTGACCATTACTACGAGTTTCTTGGAGGACTAAAGCTTGCAGTGGAGGAGACTAGAGGTAGGAAAGTTGACACGCTGTGGATCGACACGACACTCGAGAAGGAGAAGGTTCGCGACTTGAGAGATGCTATAGACCTTTCCGTTAGAACACGTGTGCTGAATCCTAAGTGGATAGACTCAATGCTTGAACATGGATATGATGGTGCAAGAGAGATCGCTAAGCGTGTAGAATATGTTGTTGGACTAGCGGCACTGACCTCCGAGGTACCTACGTGGATCTTCGAGAAGCTCTACGAGACCTACATAGAGAGCAGCTACAGAGAGAAGATACATAGAGCAAGTCCAGCAGCTCTCTACGAGATAGCTAAGAGACTCTATGAGGCTCATCTTAGAGGATTCTGGAATGCAGGAGAGAGACTCAAGACGTTAGAGAGAATCATTGAGGAGCTCGAGAAAGAGCTTGAAGAGTAGACTTCACCATCTTCTGTAAGTCTTGACTCCTTCCTTCCTCAGCCTCTGCTTCGTGAAATCTACATAGGTTCTATACCTATACATTGAGTACATGGTCTTAATCCAGAGAAACCAACGCCATCTCCTCCTATATGCTCTCCTACCTCTCAGTTTGGGTCTCCATACAAGAGGCATAGCCTCCAAGAAATAATATGACGTACACTAGATCTACGGGGAAATATCAACTTTAAGTCCTGTCTTGAAGTAGCAGGAGTGTCTCTAGAATAGAAGCGTCAGATCTAGAAAGTTCTTCAATATTCGCTTACCATGTTCCGTCAGTATTGACTCTGGATGAAACTGCAGTCCAAATATTGGGTACTCGACGTGCTCTATAGCCATGATCTCGTTATCATCAAGGGAGTATGCTGTTACCTTCAGGCAGGGCGGAGGATCATCTATCACTAGACTGTGATAGCGCATTACTGTGAACTCTGCTGGTACTCCTCTGAACAGAGGGGACTCGCTTACGACTCTTATCCTGCTCAGCTTGCCATGCTTTATTGTTCTTGCATGTCTTATCTTTGCACCATATACGTATCCTATCACTTGATGGCCTAGACATACACCGAGTATCGGTACTCTGCCTTGAAAGTGTCTAATCACGTCGGGGCATATTCCAACGTCGCGTGGGTTCTCTGGTGATCCAGGTCCGGGAGATAACACTATCCTGTCAGGTCTCATTCTCTCTATTGCTCTGACTGTTATCTCGTCGTTCCTGACAACTATGGGTCTAGAGCCAAGTTCTCCAATGTACTGAGCGATGTTGTATACGAAGCTGTCGTAGTTGTCTATTATGAGTGTTATGTCCATGGTCGCTCTACCTAACCTCTGGCTTCATGCCTACACATAGCTTGAGCGCAGCAAGCTTGTACTCGGTCTCTAGGTACTCTAGCTCAGGTACGCTGTCATACACTATCCCTGCACCAGCCTGAAGCGTTGCTACTCCATCAACAACATATATGCTCCTTATGGTTATGGCAAACTCGCCACCTTTGCGAGAAGCTAGACCCACACAACCAGCATAGGGGCCTCTTGCTCTGTCCTCATAGTGGAATATCAGCTCCATCGCTCTCGGCTTAGGTGCTCCAGACACCGTACCAGCAGGAAAAGTTGCCCAGAGAGCATCAACTATGTCTAGACCAGGCATAAGCACACCCTCCACACGCGTAACTAAGTGCTGAACGTGACTGTACTTCTCGACAAACATTAGCTCAGAGACCTTGACCGTGCCGAACCTGCAGATCTTGCCAAGATCGTTACGGGCAAGATCTACAAGCATTATGTGCTCTGCAAAGTCCTTCTCGCTACTCAGAAGCTCATCCTCTAGACGTATGTCATCTTCAGGTGTGCTGCCTCTAGGCCTAGTGCCAGCTATTGGGTAAGTCTCAGCCTTGTCGTCCTTGACTGACACTAGAAGCTCCGGACTTGACCCAAATATTATCCTCTTGCCAAACCTCACGTAGAACTGGTAGGGTGAGGGATTAAGACTAACTAGCCTGACGTAGGCCGTGAAAGGCTCACCTTGGTAGGTCACGTTGATGTAGCGCGACAGTACTATCTGGAAGATCTCGCCATTCCTTATCCTATCAAGAGAGGATGAGACCCACTCAATGTACCTCTCCTTAGGAACATAGGACAGCACATCGTCAACCCTGAAGTCTTGAAGTTCCACGTTCTCGCAGTCCTTAACTATGTGCATAAGCTCCTCTCGACTTAGCCCCCTCATCACAGCTCTTCCAAGAAGCCTATCATAGATCACAACAACTTCAGGAAGATGAAACTCCAGAAGAGGACACTTTCCCCAGTCTTTAACGTAATCTCTAAGATGTGGCTCTATCAGCGTGTTAGCCTCGTAGCTCATGTATCCTAGCACTGGCCTACTTCCAAAAGGTCTCACGTCGCTGTCAGACTCTTTCAGTAGCGATTTGAGCGACCTGTAGACCGAAGATGGGTTATCCTCAGACCAGGCAGTTACGTCCTTTCTAGATCCCCAGGCCAGTATAGTATAACGTGACTTCTCGCTGTACTCGCTGCCGCTCTCTAGTAGCACTACGTGACTGGCATAGTCATCTGCGAGAAGTTTTCGAATAATGTCATGTGGATGAGGAAGGTAAGCTAGCGGTATCTTAGTTAGACCCATATGAGGAACCCCTCACCTTCCTAGCAAGCTCAGCCACAAGGCTAAGATCTTTAATTCCGGGTCTAGACTCAACGCCGCTCGATACATCAACAACGTGCAGGTCAAGCTTCAGCAACAGCTCTACATTATACACGTTCACACCACCAGCCACGGCTGGGTTTAATCTATAACGCCTACAAAGCTCTACAAAGGCTCTGTAAGTCCTTAGGTCAAGCTTGAGGCCAGTCTCCAGAGGCCTCAAGGTTTTTGACCCATCGATAAGCACGTACTCGACGTAGCGAAGATAGTTGCTAACTCTCTCTAGAAAGTCTCTGATAAGCTCCTCCGAGACTACATGATCTCTAGCTACCAGGACTGGAGCAACCCTCAGACCCCTACGTACCGCCTGCTTAATGAGATCCTCGTCTAGGTCGCAGTGAAGCTGCACCACATCTACTCCAAGCATGGCAGCCAAGTCAACACCCTTGAGGCTTGCAACTACTGCAACAGTCTTTACACGGTTTTTCGCCGCAGAGACTATCTTCTCAGCATTTTCCACAGATAGGCGTCTCGGAGACGATATTGCGGGGTCTACTATCAGTCCTATGTAGTCGGCGTAGCGTGACAGTTCCTGAACTTTCTCTATCTCGGTCACTCCACATATCTTTAATAGAGGCATGTGCTCTACACCTCTGCCTCAAGCTTTCTACTTAGCTCAACTATGGTTTTCAGGTAGCTCATTGCTGAGCCATCCTCAATGACTCCTCTCGCAAGCTCAACACCATCACGAAGATCCTTTACTATCTCTGCACAGTAGAGTGCCACTGCGGTGTTTGCTAGTATGAAGTCCCTGATTGGAGTGTCCGCGCCTGGAGATAGTGCTCTCACAGCAGCTGTCACGCTCTCATTTGGCCCAGATACTTGGAGTTTGCTAAGTGGGACTTGTCTGAGTCCTAGCTCATGAGCCTCTATGGTGTAGTACTCTGTCTTGTCTCCTCTGAGCTCATACACGTGCGTTACCCCACTTATCGATACCTCATCTATCCCAGGTTCGCCATGCACAATTATGACCCTCGTGTAGCCGAGCTCTCTCATTGCCTCGAGCATCACTGGAGCAAGATCTAGTCGTGCCACGCCAAGCACCTGTCTCCTTATGAGACCCGGGTTGGACAGAGGGCCAGCTAGGTTGAATATGGTTCTGAAACCTAGCTTTCTTCTCACAGGTGCGACTTCCCTCAGAAGAGGATGATACCTCTGTGCAAAGACAAAGGCAAACCTGGTCTTCTTGAGAAGCATCTTGACTTGGTCTGGACCTAGCTCAATGTTGTATCCTAGAGCCTCCATGAAGTCAGCGCTGCCTGATCTGCTGGACATTGCTCTGTTTCCATGCTTCAGCACGTATGCTCCACAACATGCAGCAAGAATTGCAGAGACTGTAGATACGTTCACTGTGTGTGCATTGTCTCCTCCAGTGCCAGCAGTGTCTATTACTCTGTCTCTAAGTGTGTCTTCAAGCTCTATCTTTACGCAGTACTTCCTGAGGGTTGAGACAAAGCCAGCAATCTCCTGAGGGGTCTCTCCACGCACCTTAAGTGCTGTCAGCACGGATGCAATCTCTACCGGGTCTAGCTCTCGGAGCAGCATCTTCTCAGAGATGTACTCTGCCTCAGCGCGTGTGAGTCTACCACCTTCTGCCAGTTTTCTTATTAGGTTGCTGTGTCTCTGCTCGCTCATCAATTTGTCAAGTATTGATAGTTTAGGAAGAATTTAAACGTTAGTCCCTACGTTATCTCTTTATGGTACATCTTTAAGCTATAGTAACCCAATATTGTTATTAACATACAACTTAGATCGTAAGAGAATACTCTTTTAAACACGTCATGCCTCTTAGCAGAGAGAAAGCGATGTGTAAGACAGAGGTACCCAAGTACTGGTACAACATAGCCGCGGATCTACCAACACCACTGCCACCACCCAGAGACCCAATGGATGACAAGGAGTCGAGAATAGGCCTCCTGACGAAGATCCTGCCAAGCAAGCTCAT
>JALWFJ010000005.1 GCA_027036495.1 Thermoproteales archaeon | reverse complement strand
GTGAGGCAAGCTTATGAAGACTCTGACTTACAAAACATAGACGCTAAATTACAGCGCTTGAGCACTCTAATCCAAGTACTATCATACATATTACTCACTAAACATAATGTTGGGAATAAGCCACTCTGTGTAAGATAAAGCCAGCAGATTCGCGGACAGCTGTGTTTTGTTATGGAGTGTAACTCAAAGAGGGAGGATCTCTTTCTTTTAAGGTTCTCGGAGTTTTACCATAAGGAGTCATGCTGATCTATGACTTAATAGATGCAAGAGTGTACTACTAGATGATGAGTGTAGAGAAGAAGATAAGGAAACTTATTGAGAAGGCGAAACTGTTCTTAGAGAAGGCCAGAGAAGGGTATATTAAAGCTAGACAGACAGGTGACGTGTTAGCTATTAGAGATGCCGCAGAGAAAGCATGGAATGCTATAGTGCAAGCAACAAATGCTCTAGTACTACATTACACTGGAAAGCTCCCAACAAGTCATTTCGAGCGAAGAAAACTACTGAGGGAATTAGAGAGAAGAGTACCAGAGGTAGAACAGCTAGGATTACTTGACAGGTACATGGCGAGATATAGAGTTCTTCATGGAGAAACATTCTATGAGGGAATAATAGACTTTGAACAACTAGACGTGGAATTCGAGAAAGTGCGCAAATACATACAAGATATTGAGAAAATGCTTGAAAAAGAAATGGGTTAAGACAGAACGAGTACTCTTAAGATAGTCAAGACTATTCTATTCTTCCGTTGAAGTTGAGAGAACAAGCCTTATGGTGGTTTAAAGTAGCTGAGAAGGATCTAGAGCGAGCCAAAAGGAGTCTAAGTGAGGGTGATAGAGGAGCTGCAACGTTTTGGGCTCAACAAGCAGCTGAGAAGGCCTTGAAGGCTCTACTTATAGCCCTCAAAGGTTACGCTCCTAAGACTCACAGTATCAGGAGACTATTTGAGGAGCTTGGTAATAACCTCGGTCTTAGCAATGAGGAGCTAGAGAATGCGTATGAGCTAACACAGTATTATTATCTCTCGAGATATCCAGATATAGTTGAGGGGCTACCAGATGAAGCAATCAGTGAACAGACAGCAAGACGACTTGTCACAGTGGCTGAAAAGATTGTTGAAGCAGCGAGAAGAGTACTGGAAGAACTTTCTAGACAAGGTACGGATCTGGGTGCAGGAACTATGTGAGAAACTACGTGAGCATGGTGTTAGAGTGAAGATGGTTATTCTCTTTGGCAGTTATGCTAGAGGTGACTTTACCATGGATAGTGATCTTGACCTAGTAGTAGTATCAGATGACTGGAGTAATATGAACTATGTTGATAGGTTATCTGTCCTGTACAGGTTATGGGATAAGAAGATTGATGTTCACTTCATACCATTAACAACAAGCGAGCTCAAAGAGAGACTAGAAAAGAGCATTGTTCTTAAAGACGCATCAAGATACTGGATCATAGTTTACAAAGACAAGACAACTAGAAACTAGACAGATAACTAGTGAGGATTTTATTGCTTGTAAAGTTGCAAGTCTCTTCTCTTAGCGAGAAATCTTGAGAGGACTGGAGGAGGAGTTTGAGAGATTAGAGAAAAGGTTTACAAAGATTGAAGAGATGTTAGATAGAATTGAACGTAAACTAGACATGCTTATAAACATGTACATCACAGTCAACACAATCTTAATGGCTCTTCTCATAATAATACTACATAATACTACTAATGACATAACCTGACTTAGACAAACAAAGTTCAGTAAGGATACCTGAGATAGATTACACGTAGCTCAATACTCTCCAAATGACACATCTCGAGGTTGACTAAAAGACTTCCTCGTATGAAGGGTAAATTTACC
>JALWFJ010000004.1 GCA_027036495.1 Thermoproteales archaeon | reverse complement strand
GCCAAGCAACGTTAAGTACAACGAGCTCATAGAGATACCATCAAAGGTCTACCTAAGCCCCAAGTGCTTCATAGCCATACAGAACGTCACTCAGATCAAGCCACTCTTTGGTCGAGTAGTGTTCAAGCTGAGCTCACTGAGAGAGATCAGTACAGTAAACGGCACAGTAATAGTTGACTACAGGGAAGTCTCTCTTGTGCCAAAACACATCAAAGCTAAGATCGTGGTAATAGACTGTGGTGATAGATCACAGGAGCTCAAGGTTCTTTTACTTATACTAGGATACTACGATCTATCATACATGCTGAGCTAGCAGACAAGACGCCATGAGGAGATATGTTAAAATAAACTTGGCCATTCTTTCTATCTTAATCTTGTCCTGTATCTTTTACCTGTATATTGGCCCAATAAAGATACCGTTCACGCAAGTCTTCACCTGTATATTAACTCAGAGAAATGCTGGTCCCTGCATGATAGTGAATGACCTTAGGCTACCTAGGATGATAGCCACAATTATAGGAGGAGCAGCACTGAGTATTGCTGGGCTCATACTTCAATTCCTGTTTAGAAACCCCATAGTAGGTCCCTGGATACTGGGAATAGAGTCGGGAACAATACTGTTTGTCGCGATGGTGCTCATCCTAGGGACGAGCCTCAACATGATAGCCTTGCTTCATCCCTGGGGACTCCTCACAGCTGGCGTCACTGGTGCTCTTCTTGTAACTCTGATAATGTTAGTTGTTGCGGCATTTGTCAGAAGCGTTGTCACGGTGTTGCTTATAGGTATAATGATAGGATACATATGTGGTGCGATCACCGACTTCTTGAAGGCATTTGCTCAGTCATGGCAGATACATGCACTGGCAATGTGGGTTCTCGGAACCTTCAGTCTCGTGACGTGGCATCAACTTAATGTAATGCTTCCAGTAACTATGGCTGGCCTTATGCTGGCTCTACCTCTAGCAAAGCCTCTCAATGCTGTGCTTCTAGGAGAAGATTATGCGCGTTCTCTGGGAGTTAACATAAAGCTTGTTAGAGTTCTCTCAGTTCTCTCTGCGAGCCTGCTTACTGCCGGAATCATAGTGTTCACAGGACCCATAGCCTTCATTGGACTAGCGGTACCACATATTGCACGTCTCATGTTTAAGACATCTGACGCACGTAGGCTTCTCCTCCCAACGATACTGCTAGGAGCGTTAATAACGGAGCTGTGTGATCTCTGTGCTAGAACCGTGTTAATGCCGGTAGAGCTTCCCATAAACTCAGTAACATCGCTTATAGGAGCACCAATACTGATACTTCTCCTACTCAAGAGGAGGGTAGAGTATGATTAGCGCTAAAGGTAAGGTGCTTGTAGCTGTAGAGAAGCTGAGGGCAGGTTATGGGTACAGGATAGTCATAGATGACGTGACATTCTACGTCACTGAGGGAACCTTTCTTGGAGTAATTGGACCTAACGGGAGTGGCAAGAGCACGCTGCTGAGGACTATCGCCAGACTAATCGAGCCTAGAGATGGTGTTGTCTACATTGACGGTAAGAATCTGCTCGAATTTAGTAGATCAGAGCTTGCAAAGAAGCTTGCTGTTGTCTTGACGGAGAGACCCTCCCTGAGGTTGATGAAGGTTAGAGAGGTTGTTGCACTTGGACGCTACCCATATACGGACATCTTAGGGAGACTCAGGAGAGAGGATCTCTCTAGAATAGACGAGATTCTCAAGCTAGTTGGTGTAGAGCATCTCGCTGATCGATACTTTGAGGAGCTCTCTGATGGAGAGAAGCAGAAAGTCTTGATTGCTCGTGCACTTGCACAGGAACCACGCGTGCTAATTCTTGATGAGCCGACAACATACCTAGACATAAGACATAGAGTCGAGGTTCTATACCTACTCTACAGAGTGTGTAAGACTAGGAACATCGCGATAATAGCATCTGTACACGATATTGACCTAGCAGCAAAGTTCTGTGACTACGTGCTTGTCCTTAAGCAGGGCAAGATACTGCAAGTTGGTCCTCCAGAGGAGGTGTTACAGGACAAAGTTCTCAGAGAAGTCTACGGTCCCTCCCTGAACATAAGATATCCACTTCTAAGTCCTGAGCTTAAGGTACCTCCTGACGAGAGGATATTCATAGTTGCTGGTGCGGGGACAGGCACTCCAATATACAGAGCACTTGCAAGAGCAGGAATAGGGTTCCATACAGGTATACTCTACCAGAGCGACGTCGACTACTTCGTCTCATCTGCGATTACTGATGGGGTCGTATCTGTACCTCCCTACGAGGTTCCAAGCCAGGAGGTGATAGATCACGCAATGAGCCTCATTGAGAGAGCAAAGGTGGTCATAGACTCTGGCTTTCCCACAGGCTCGCTTGCGAGGCACAATGTTGAGTTACTGGAACATGCACATGCAAGTGGGAAAGTAGTGTTAACGCTGCGTGAATCCTCTGAGATAGGAGAGAAGGTAAGCTCAATAGAGAGCCTACTTATGCATGTCAAAAAGCATGTATCTACGTAAGCCGCCTATCCACGTAAGAGGGCTACCTAGAGGATGTGAGCTATGTCTACGTGGGCTTAAGAGTGTTCTCTTCATTACTGGGCTCTGTCCTGTTGGCTGCTTCTACTGTCCAGTTAATCCTGAGCGCAGACAAAGAGACTTAATGTACATTAATGACATACAGGTGAGAGATCTCAGAACCATCTTGCTAGAAGTTGAACGCTGCCTGAGTAGAGGCATAGCGATAACAGGGGGAGAGCCTCTAGTAGTTATTGACAGAGTACTTGAGATATGTAAGGTACTGAAGATGTTTCTAGGAGAGGAGTTTCATATACATATATACACAAACGTTGCAGTACTCAACAAGAGAAGAGCAGAGCTTCTAGCAATGTGTCCAGTAGATGAGGTTCGGCTACATGTCCTGGAAGAGAGATTAATTTCTGACAAGACTAGCCTACTCAAGTTCCTAGCTAGACAACACTTTGACGTTGGACTTGAGACTCCAGTGCTGCCAGGGCTTGAGAAGACAATCATGGATGTAGTTGAGCTGCTTTATCACAATGATGTGATATCCTTCGTCAATCTTAACGAAGTTGATGTAAGTTCAGGAAATGAGCACAGTCTGAGAAAGCTGGGCTACATTCCAGATGTTGATGGGACAGTTCAGGGAAGCTACGAGGCAGGCAGGAGGCTACTTAACAAGCTATCACAACTGTTCCCCAACCTGAAGATAAATCTATGCACGTCATGCACAAAGGACATAGTCCAGGTAGGTCTTCGCTACTTCTACAAGTCCTTCACCATGTCTACCCTCAGCCAGAGAGTAGAAGATGATGGATCAGTGACCTCGACAAAGATTGGCAACATGTTTCGTCACCCAGGAAATCACGAACCTGGACAGACATACAGGTTCATACCTCGACTAAGCTGGTTCGAGATCTTTGAGATCACTTAATGCTCAACTCGTGGTCAGGTCTAATAGAGAACACCTTGTAGTATGTCACTACTCCATCATTGCTGACAAGTGCCAAAACTAGCTGCAATCCCATGCTCTCACAGTACTTCAATGTTGCTGCGAGATCAGCTATCTTTATTCCAATACCCTCAGTAACTATCTTTATCCCATACCTAGGCGGATCAGATCCAACCTTTCTCCCCTTCTCCCACACAAGCAAGTCTAGCGGCGCATCAGATCCAGCAGGCTTAACAAAGTAGCCTCTCTTCCTCAAGTCACGATATACTATGTATCTAAGAAAGTTGTGCACATGTTTGAGCAAGTCTGTCTCGGTGACCTCAACTCCATCAACCACAATCTTGTTCCTCTGTGCTGCAAGATGTGCAGCCTCTATCGGATCTAACAAGAGACCTCTCTCAGATCTTGTGCCATATCCCCTTCTTAGGAGATCCTCCACAAGCTCAGGATCGTCCTCAAGGAGAAACTTGTCATTAACTCTTCGAAGAACTATTCTCCTTTTTTTATCCCTCTCTCTCCCTCTGCTACCATTCATCGCTGATAGCCTTACACTATTAGCATCTAATATCAGTACCTCAGCGTCCTCGCTACGGCTCAAGCCTGAACCTGTCTCTAGGATACAGCACAACTTCACGTATGTTCCTTCTCTTTAGAAGAACCATAAGCAGCCTGTACAGTCCAAGACCAAAGCCTGCATGTGGAGGCATGCCCCAGTCAAAGACCTCCAGGTGAAACTTGAAGTTCTCTGGATTTAGACCGCGTCTGCGCATCTCCTCCTCAAGCTTTTCACGTACATGTATTCTCGTGCTTCCAGAGGCTATCTCGATGCCGTCTATTATCAGGTCAAACGACTCGCTTCTAGATGGATCCTCCTCCTTAGGCATGGTATAGAATGGCCTTATATCTGTCGGCCAATCCACTATGAAGAACGGTTCTCCTATTTCTTCGCTAAGTACCTCCAGACCAGTCTGAGGAATATCCTCTCCTTGTCTAACATCTATGTTGTTCTTTCTCAGAAGATCTATAGCTTCATCATATGTTATTCTCTTGAACGGTCTTCTCGGGACTGTTATACTTATCTTAAGCACGTTAAGGAGTTCTGTGAGTCTTGAGGTGGTCTCATATACTCTCACTATGATATCCTCAAGTATGCTCATTATATCGTTATAATCCATGAATGCCGCCTCAGCATCAACAGACACAAACTCGTTGAGGTGATACGTGGTGTTGTGCCTCTCTGCCCTGAATGCTGGCCCTATCTCAAATACTCTCTCAAGAGATGCAGTTAGCTGCTCCTTGTATAGCTGAGGACTTTGAGCAAGATATGCAGTTCTCTCAAAGTACTGCACTGCAAAGAGCTCAGCCCCTCCCTCAGTGCATGTTGCAATTATCTTTGGTGTAAATACCTCAACGAAGTTGTAGTCATAGAATGTGTCTCTTATGACCTTAGTGACTGTGCTGGATATCTTGAATATTGCTATGTTCTCAGGACGCTTGAGGTCAGCTGCCCTATATCGGAGCCTAGTCCCAAGCTCGGACTCAACCTCTCCCCATATGTCTAGGGGAAGCTGTTTGACTCTGTTCAGCACCTGTACCTCTACTGGAATAATCTCGACGCCCGCACGTGCAATTTTACTCGCCCGCACTACTCCCCTAACAGCTATTACATCCTCCTTTCTCAGAGTCTTAACGAGATTGAGGAGACTCTCTGGGACCTCTCCTCTCTTAAACGTTATCTGTACGAGACCCTCCCTATCTCTCAGAACTACGAACTTTATCTTGCCTATGTCTCTTACTTCCCACACCCAGCCAGCCACAACGACCTCTTTTCCGTCAAGCTCTGGCCTAATCTCGCTAGTCCAGTGCGTCTTCTTGAGAAACTTCATTATATGTCGTAGTGAGCTAGCAAGTAGAGGTTTGTTAAAATATTCTCTCTATCTGTCAGTGTAGTGTAAAGATGTAGAAAGATTTAGTGATTACAGTAGCTTGATCACCTCCAAGTCTCAGTATCTCGTGATCTCCACTCTGACGGGAGTTCCAGTGATCAGTGACAGTATTCTTGCTAGCTCCTCAGGTTTAAAGGGGAGTCTACGTGCCTCATATCTCGTTATCTTGACTACTGCCTCACTTGTGCCATCTGGTAGCCAGGACACGGCCACAGTGAGTATCCTAGCTGGCTGTGCCAGCTGCGCAGCAAGCTCATTAATGTTGCTTGTTCGCTCAACTACCCTGACCTTCTTTCCGAGCTGCTCTCGGAGTGCCTGCTCAAACTC
>JALWFJ010000003.1 GCA_027036495.1 Thermoproteales archaeon | reverse complement strand
GAGAAGAATACCTCAACCTCTCTTGCTCTCAGTCTCCGTGCTATGTGGATAAATGCTAGCACTGGGTTCGACTTTGCGCCACAGGTGTAGACATCGACTGTCGCGTAGGCGTGTTCTGGCCAGGTATGCACTGATATGTGGCTCTCTGCAACTATGACCACGACCGAGACCCCTCCCTCGTTTCCAAACTTGTGAGACACCACTGACACTATGGTCATGTTTCCTATTCGTGCAGCCTCGCATGCTACTCTTCTGAGCTCTGCCTCATCTCTGAGAAGGTCTGCATCACAGCCCTTTAAGTTACCAAAGACGTGTAGTCCATGCACAACTCTCTTGTTCTGCTCTCTCGCTCCTGATGCTAGGGTTTGGATTAGGTTAACCCACGTCATTGCTACCCTTTGCCATGGGTTTGTTGTAGGGGGTTAACGAAACGTCTTTTAAACCTTGCTACACCGTGAGAGAACTCAGACGTGTCACCACTCCACATCTATGCTTCGGGACACACCGCTCTCATCATCGTGATTAAGCTTCGTAGATGCTACTTAAAACGTGGTCTCTAGCCAAGCATAGACTAAATGACGCAGTACGGAGATCCGGTCTTGGCACTCTTGCTGGAGCCGCTGTCTCTCGAGTACATAAGAGCTACTCTTGCGCAGGACAACGTTGAGTCAGTGTCTACTCCAGAAGGAGAAGTAATGTATAAACTTGGAAGAGGATACCTAAAAGTGCTCATGAGCGCGGGCTTCTCACTCTACTCCTACAGACTTGTCAACAGCATGGTGCTCATGCTCTCCGAGTCTACGAGAGACTCAAGGCTCATAAGAGTCCCAGGAGAGTCAACGCTGTCAGAGGTAACGATGTACATGTATTTCCCAGTAAACAAGTTTGCGTACAGCAGACTGATAGTCTCAGACAGAAGATACAGGAGATCAATGCTGGACGAGCTCGGCAACCTGGTACTGAGCGA
Organism: Thermoproteales archaeon; assembly: GCA_027036495.1. Classification (GTDB taxonomy): domain Archaea; phylum Thermoproteota; class Thermoprotei; order Thermoproteales; family Thermocladiaceae; genus JAADER01. Next base: position 17,483 of record JALWFJ010000003.1, on the reverse strand, counting down.
CATGCTGACCCTGAGATCAACATCCTCATCATCACTGCACAATATTGTCAACTATCTGAGACCTGACGTGCTCATGCTACTCTACACTGATCAAGAGCTGTCCAGGTACACCGTGGCTGAGGTCACTCAACCTGTCCTCTACGTAGCATCTCACGCTAGAGATGTTGAGGAGACGCTGCTAGAGCATCTCTCAAGAATGCTTCCTGGCTTCAAGGTTGGCAGACTAGAGTACTCAGACCTGCAGCTGCCTCACTCACACTTCTTCCTGGAGCTTGCAGCTAGTCTCGTGCTAGTCATGATTGTGCCATATTCCCTTGAGGCAGTACCCTACATATGCAACTGCATTACCAACATTGTCACGAGCATAGTCAGGCTAAGCGGAGAGATAATGAGGCTTCGAGAGAGGGAGCTGAGAGACAGGAAGGAGGTCATCCTGGCTGTAAGACCTCCACTGAACGTGCGTAAGCTTGCAAGGATACTCGAGCAGCACGGCTTTGCAGTATCGATAAGAGACGAGAGCTCAATGAGCGTAGCCTACTACGGAAACGTTCCTCTTCACAGGATATTGATCGAGGATCGCTTAATTGAGGAGTACTTTAGCGTGAAGATATTACCTCCTGCTGAGACTCAGGGAGGAGCTAGTGGCTGAGAGAAAAAAGCCTACGTGCAAGTTCTACATAGTCGGCATTATCCTTAATAAACCTCATGTAGGCCTCTGAGAGGAAGCTCGAGGTCACGACATAGTCAAGAATGTACTTTCTGAGATACCCATACAGAACCTGTACCAGGTCTGGAGAGAGTCGCTCCTCAAGTGCAAGCTTGACCATGAGCTGCATAGGTGGAGGAGCTGATACACATATACACACAGTGTCCGCTCTCTCTCCAAACACGTACTTAGCAGCATGGCAAGACACGCACGATGTTGATATTATACATACTCTTCCATGCTCGTCTAATAGTGTCGACAATCTCTCAGCGCTCTCGTAGAGATCTCTCTTCACCTGATAGGTGAGCCTGGTATAGATGTACTGGACGATATCGTCAGTGAGTCTCCTCCTTAGAACAAACCTGACAAGGTCAATGGTGGCGAGATCTGTGAGATAGAGGTCTCTCAGAGTCTCTAGTGATCGCACCCTGATGTCTGGCCTAGCTCTCATGATGCTGTAGAGCAGCTCAATTAGAGGCATGAGTACTCTGATCCATGCTCCTCTGTGGTATATTCTTCTCAAGGCTTCTTCTTGCAGAAGTCTCACTGCATCGCTCAGGGGTACTCCAGAGAGGGAGTATCTTGCTAAGCCCTCAACGATCTCTTCTGGGAGTGGAGGTACAAGTATGTTTATCTTGTTAATGAGTCTCCATAGAAGGTCTACCATAGTTTTCACGGCAGACTCAGAGAAGAAGTTTGTTGTAAGTACAATTATCTTAGGAGAGGATGTCTGAATGGGCACACTCTACTATGTTGACAGATCCTACATTTATTGTATTCTGGCATTGCTATCGGGTTTCTGCGATAGGTCCAGTAGTCAAGTGCATGCTTGATGTTCTCTAGGAGCTTGCTGTCCGGGACTTGATCAACATGGTGCAGAACTACTCCACGTCTGATCTGAGCGATTGGTCTTGCTCTCTGCATGGCCTTGAGAACGTCGTCTATGGATCTGTGCAGGACGAAGCTTGCTCCTCTCCTCATCTTGACAATGTATGTCTCTACGTCGATGCCGTATGTACGGAAAAGAAGTCCATATAGGAGCACCTGGAGAGCCTCTGTCTGCCTGAGCCTATCTGTCCTGCCTATAGTCGTCTTCAGCTCTATGAGAATTAGTGAGCGCTCGTCCTCAAATATGGCCATATCTGGCTGAGCAAGTATGGGTATCTGGTCTCTTGCCAGAACGACAAGGGCTGGCTCAACGAGTATCTTCTCCTCTCTCAGAGACAGGATCCATCTGCTCTCCATGACTGAGTTGAAGTACACTGCGCCATCCTCACCAACATTTATAATTACTGGACACCTCTCTCCTGGAAGCGGCTCAATGTCGAAGTCCAGGTTTGTCGTGGTTTGTCCAAGCTGTCTCTTGTGCTCCTCCAGTCCGTCTCTCAGAAAGCTCTTGATCTCTCTGCCTCTCGAGTAGTCTAGGTGTAGCTTGTACTCACAGAATGCACATTGAGTAACGATGTTGCTTACTGTCAGGAACACTGCGCCATGCTTTAACCTAGGTATCTCCACCGTTAGGTTATCAGCAACAAACACTGGCTTGTTCTCAAGCCTTATCCTTGGAGGTGTACTTGAGAGTACCGGCTTGATCATCCTACACTAACCTTACCTATCTGGCAGCAACTTCAGCTTTTGCCATGATGCCTGATCTAGCTACTAGATACTCAGCAGCTGGACAAGCAACGTTGCACAGACCACATCTACTACATCTTTCCCAGACCACGATAGCTCTCCTCTCCTCGAGACGGGTTGCACCTGTCTTGCACCACGTGACACATAGACCACATCCAGTGCAGTACACTACACGAGCAACTACTCGCAGGATGTTGACTAGATCCTCCCTGTTGGGTGATGGATCTAGTATCATCTTGCTAGTAGCGTCATCTTGTCTCTGTATGAGTAGCTCAATCTTGCTTCTAGTGTTTCTGCTTATCAGCGAGATCTTGACCATGTTGTTAAGCTGAGCTGACTCAAGTACATCAATGTTCTTTAAGGTGTACATCATGTTTACTAGTCGACATGCTAGCTCTACGACACTCAGTTTAGTCTTATGGATCGTGATGGTGTATGACCCGTTAGTCCTCGTGAGGTCTATCAGCGTGGTCTTGGTTCTATAGCTCTCTAGCAGATTATACAGATCTACTCTCCTGAGATTCAGCTCTAGAAACCTCCTGACATCTCCAGGATACTTGCTTCTCCACCTCCATAGTCCTGCCCTCAGCCAGATCTCAGGTAGCTTGAGCTCCTGTCTTAGCTCATTGAGCAGGTTGTTCCACCACTCATAGAGCTCGGGATACCAGATCTTTGCAAGCTCGATCTCTGCAATCTCATTTGCTGGACAGACCCAGCATCCTATCCTGTCAAATCCCTTCTCGTATGCCTGGTTGTAGGGTAGACCTCGGTCTAACACGTAGAGCCATACATGTAGGCTAGTCCAGTCATCTATTGGAGCTGCAACGATCGTGTTTGCTACCCATCTGGACTGAGCTACTTGTGGCAGCTTGGCGCGTAGAGTAGACTCATACTTTCTCTGACCCACGATGCTTATTGTTCCTCCTGGTGCAATCTTGTTTAGTAATGCTGATATAGGCGCTAGCTTAAGCATCTTGCAGCAGTACCTGAAGTCACGTGCAGGTGGTGCGTAGATCCTGACGATCTCCGTGAAGAGCGCTGTTGCACGTGCCCACTCTATGGACACTCCTAGTCTTCTCTCAACTTCATGCACATTCTTGTACGTGTCTGGCAGCTCTAGAGTCGTGTCATTAAAGATCACATAGAAGTCTCTCAGGGTCTCTAAGGTCAAGTCAAGCACCACAAGAGAGTCCTTACCTCCACTGTAAGATACCACAACCCTGCGAGCAGAGCCATATCTCTCACAGACTCTCCTTATGAATCTGCAAGCCCTCTCTGCCCGCCTCTCAATCTCCGGCCTATTCACCTCAATCAGGTCTCTCATGCTTGATCTAGCCTCTATGTAGTATGGCTTGACGCTTCTCCAAGCCTTGACTATGTAGAGTCTCCTACCTCGTGAGAGTCTAGCAAGAGCTTGCCACCTACCATCTCTCGTCTGTACAGCTAGAAGCATCCCCCTACGAGGAGGAAGCTCTCCTCCAACAACTCGGTCTCTATGAACCTCGAACCCTCTCACAAGCTTAGGCAGATCAACTATGGCGTAGTACCCCATCTTCTGCTCCAGGAGTCTAGCAACACCATGCATCAGAGGTCTAAACCTCCACGTGCCTCGAAGAGGATCAAACCACCTGTGACCAACAAGCTCGCCGTTAACAAACACCTCATCAGCCTCGTCAGGATAACCTGGAACCTTGTTCAGAAGAACTACAGAGCCCTGTGGGATGAGCAGATCAGCAACTCTCCAGTCCTGAAACTCGGCGTATATCGCCTCTCGAACTGTGGACACATCGTATGGAAATGCTGGTCTCACATCTCCCGGCTCGGTGGGTCTGAGACGAATAAGAAATGAGGATGTTCCACGAGCAAGCTGTGGGTTAAGTATGGGGGTGTTCTGGTCAGGAGACCAGTAGAGATGAAACGTGAACGCAAATGGTCTACGACTGCCGCTCATTAAGCCTTCCTTGCTGCAATTATCGTGAGTGCTGGGTATATATACCTTGGTCGAGGACATCAGGACAGGATGACCAAGAGCAGCACATATGATCTTGAGGAAGTTAACGGAATTGGCCCAAAGACTGCGCAGCTGCTTCAGTCCAAGGGGATAATATCTGCAAGACACTTGGCTCTCTTCACGCCAGAGGAGCTGATAGAGATAACAGACATGACTCCAGACAGGGCAGAGAAGATTCTGAGAAACGCTCGCGAGCTCGTATTTGGCTCACGACGCGCAGTTAAGGGCTCAGAGATGACGAAGATATATCAGGAGCTTCCCAGGCTCACTACTGGAGTCAAGTCAGTAGACAAGCTCCTAGGAGGAGGACTTGAGCCAAAAGCAACATACGAGTTCGCGGGAGAGTTTGGCACAGGCAAGACCCAGCTGTGTCATCAGCTTGCTGTGACTGTCCAGCTGCCGAGAGACAAGGGCGGTGTAGGCGGAGCCTGCGCATACATAGACACTGAGGAGGCATTCTCGCCTAACAGAGTAGAGAGCATAGCAAAGAGATTTGGCATAGATCCACAGCAAGCTCTAGACAACGTCTACGTGATCAAGGTGATAAACGCGGCAGACCTCGAGGACAGAGTCAAGTTCGACCTAGTCAGGCTAGTAGAGCAGAACAATGTTAAGCTTGTAGTGATTGACTCAATAATTGCGCTCTACAGAGCAGAGTTCAGAGGGCGAGAGAGACTCGCAGAGAGGCAGCAGAGACTGAACTACATTCTTGACTGGCTGATGAGGATAGCGAAGATATATAACATATATGTCGTCCTCACAAACCAGGTAATCGACGTACCACTAGGCTACATCGAGGTAAAGAAGCCTGCTGGAGGAAACGTCCTCGCGCATGCAGTCACACACAGGTTCTTCCTAAAGAAGTCGAGAGATGACGTTAGAGTCATGGAGGTTCTAGATAGCCCAAGGCTTCCTCACAAGGCAACTGCAACGTTCAGAATAACTGACAGAGGTGTAGAAGACGCCTAACGTCTTTGCTCCAAGGATCTGAGTCTCCTCCTTGCAGCCTGTTCAACGGCCAGAACAGTCAAGGCTGAGAGAAAGATAATCAGGCTCATGCTGTTGAACAGGAGCCCTCTGAATACCCTACAGACACATGGACTGTAGGGAGCTACTACGACGTGTACTCTAGGTATGAACACTAGACCACTGCTGACGATCCACTTGGCAGCTAGGCTGACATTTATGTAAATTCCGAGGTTACTTATAGGCCAGAAGTATGGACCTAGACCTGTGAACATGTCAAGCACTATGTGTGTTAGGTAGAGCGTAGCTGCCACATACAGGAACTTGGATACCTTACCATAGCCGCGGTAGCGTGCAAGTGCTCCAAGTAGGAAAAGTGTTGCAGGTATTAGAAGCGTGTGTGTATAGCTTCTGTGGATGCCAAAGAGCACATCTATGTCAGGTAAGTTTCCTATAAGTGCGACAAGTATGGACTTTCTCACGCTGTAGACCCTGGATGATATTAGTAGACTGATGCTGTAGTGAACTAGTGGGTCAGGCATTGAGGCTCAACGTGTCCTCACGCTAAATTTCTCTACTATATGCACATTTGGCGGATATATCTCACGCAGCTTGTGACTGTCAAAGAGCATTATCTCCTCGTTAATCTTTGCGCCAGTTAGTGCAGCCCTGATGTACTTCAGAAGTCTCGTAACCTCGTCCCTGTAGAGTTCTCTTAGAAATGTCGTGATTTTATTGAAGAACTCTATCACCTCGTCTCTACTCAGCTTGAATATGAACCCCAGCGTTGCCACTATGTTCTGGATCCTGTTCTTTATCTCAATGTAGTACTTTCCGACGCCTGACCTGTAGATTGAGAACACGTAGTGTATGTTCCACAGATACTTGCTATCTATCTTGACAATGTACATGTATTCGACGTCCACGAGCGGAGTCTTCAGGCTTATTGTCCCAACAATGAACTCTGGAACGCTCTCAGCAAATCTGAACTTTGGGTGTCGCACTATAATGGAGTACATTGAAGAGTGCATTATCGCGTCTCTGCGTGTCGTGTTCTCAAAATAGGTTCTTCTAAGATACTGATCAGCTAAGTGATGTTAATTAAGTGCTTTAGACATATCAAAACCTGTAACTCATGTCGGAGCAGGTGAAACCAGAGAAGGCCACGATTGACAGGGTTACGCGTGAGCTCCTCGAGCATGCATCTCTCGAAGAAGTATCAACGATCTGGCACAGATTCTCACAGCAACAGCCTCAGTGCGGCTATGGGCTTCTTGGACTATGTTGCAGAAACTGTCTTGTAGGTCCCTGCAGAGTAGACCCATTTGGTGTAGGTCCCTCAGCTGGGTCCTGTGGAGTTGATGCTGACATAATTGTGTCACGAAACCTTGCTCGACACGTTGCTGCTGGCTTATCATCATACACTAACCTGACATGTGAGCTCCTTGAGTACCTCAAGGCTGTAGCTGAGGGCAGATGTAGAGCTCTCTCGATAGTGAACAAAGACAGGCTTCTTGAGCTTGCGAGCGTCCTAGGAGTACAGGCAGAGGGCAAGAGCGACGAGGAGCTTGCCCGTGAGGTCTTGACGAAGCTCTGCTACGAGCTTGGCAAGCCGACAGATGAGCCAAGCGAGGTTGCCCTGAGAGGCGCACCAAGGTACCTGATCGAGACCTGGTCCAAGATTGGCACGCTTCCTAGATCACCAATGAGGGAAATCACGGACGCACTGCATAAGACCCATGTCGGCGTCTCTCTCGACCCGGACGATCTTCTCCTCACGTGTCTGAGACTTGGAGCAGCGGCTGTGTGGATATCGGCCTACCTAGCATATGCTATACAGGACGTGCTTGCTGGGACGCCGAGTCCTAGGAAGGGACCAATCGGTCCAAGGACTATAAGTGAGGACTACGTTAACATTGTTGCTAGAATAGCTAAACGACCGGTACTGAGGAAGCTCATAGAGATTGCAAAGAGCAAGGAGATGGAGCAGGAAGCCATGAACGTGAACGCAATAGGGGTCAACGTGCTGTCACCTGCGAACTACATGATGACTGAGCTTGCTCTCTCAACCGGCATGGTTGAGCTATTCGTTGTTGACTACCAGTGTACGCTGTATGGAGCAGCACTGCTACACGAAAAATACCACACTAAGACTGTCACTACAAGCAAGGTAGCCAAGGTAAGGGGAGCAGTACATGTAGAGGTAACTCCAGAGAATCTCGAGGAGAAGCTTAGAGAGATCGCCAAGATGGCGATAGAGAATTTCAAGAACAGGAAGGATGAGAAGATGTTCACTCCACGAACACCTCCAGAGACAGCAATGGTTGGCTGGTCAGCTGAGGCGTTGAGAAGCCAGCTAAAGGGTGGTCTCACGCCACTTGTTGATGCTCTCAGAGAGGGCAAGGTTAAGGGGATAGCAATAGTGTTTGGATGTACTAACCCGAAGATAGTGCACCACAAGGGACATGTTGAGGTGACAAAGGGACTCATAAAGAATGACATACTGGTGATGGGGACTGGCTGCTGGAACATAGCAGCTGGACTTGCTGGTCTACTGAAGCCAGAGGCTAGGTCTCTTGCTGGTCCAGGACTATCAAAGTTCTGTGAGGAGCATGGCATACCTCCCTGTCTCTCATTTGGAGGGTGTGCAGACAATGCCAGAATCATCAGGCTGGTAGCCGAGCTAGCAGAGAGAGCCGGAACGACTCTGCAGAAGTTCCCGGTGGTAGCATCAACGCCAGAGGTGATGGCTGAGGAGATAGTAGCGCAGATCTTTGGTCTTCTTGCAAGTGGGATACCTGTACATGTCGGTGTGCACTTGCCAGTTCTTGGAAGCAGATACGTAACCGAGTGGCTAACGAGAAGACTTGAGTCACTGACTGGGGCAAGGCTGTTCATGGAGCCTGACCCGGAGAGAGCTGTGAGAGAGCTCGTGACGATAGTGAGTGAGAGGAGAAGACTGGCGGGGTGGGGCTAATGATAGATAGACTGAGGGAGTGTGGGCTTAGGGACTTTACATACATAGATGACGAGACTGTAACCACATGTGTTAGACCTGAGGAGCTAAGTCAGATACTTAGGTGCCTTATACTGAGGGCTGGTCTGCACTTCTCTACCTGTGTTGGAGTTGATGTACGTGGTCTAGGTGAGCAAGGCATAGAGATCTACTACATAGTTTCTGGGAAGAAACTGAGACTGCTACTTAGAACCAGTGTAGCACCTAGCGAGAAGATAGAGGTTCCTCTAGACCTTCCCTGCACCTACTGGTGTCTACATGAGGCTCGAGACCTTGTTGGACTTAATCTTAGAAACGAGGTGTATACCTACAGGTTTGTACTACCTGACTCCTATCCCCGCAGTGTCTGTCCACTAAGAAAAGACTACCAGTACAGCGAGAGACCTCTCACAAAGTGTGTACAGGAGATGCCTACAAGACCTGAAAAGGCAATCACGCTCTTTCCACACATACCGTACTTCTATGAGCATGAAGACTTCATAGTGTATGTAGACGTGGACAAGATTGTAGACTTCGAGTACAGAGGTTTCTACAATCACAGAGGCATAGAGAAGGTTGGAGAGACTAGACTTAAGGCTGACCAGGTCCCCTTCATTGCAGAGAGAATATGTGGGATATGTGGGTACACTCACTCATGCGCGTACTGTCAAGCCGTGGAGAGTGCACTCCGAATAGACATACCAGAGAGCGCGAGACTTACTAGGACGCTCCTGCTAGAGGTCGAGCGTATAGAGAGCCACCTGTTATGGCTCGCAATACTCTGCTACATGATTAACCTGAGAGATCTCTTCCTGAAACTAATGAGGTGCAGAGAGCACGTCATGTCTATGGGGGAGATCCTTACAGGAAATAGGAAGATGTACGGAATTAACGTCATTGGAGGAGTAAGAGACTTCATAACAAGTGAGAGAATAGAGAAAGCTGCCCGACTATTCAGTGAGCTCAAGACGCAGTGCACTAAGCTGCTCCAAGAGCTCAAGAGCTCAGAGAGACTCAGAGCAGCTACTAGAGGAGTAGGCACACTATCTAGAGAGGATGCGCTAATAACAGGTGCAGTTGGACCAGTAGCACGTGCATCAGGTATAGACTACGACGTGAGAAAGTACCTACCGTACGCAGCCTACAGTCAAGTTAGCTTCAGCATCCCGGTATATAGCGAGGGTGATGTCTACTCACGTGCACTAGTGAGGATAGACGAGACGTTGGAGAGCATTGACATAATTGACCAAGTTCTAGGAATGAGCAGAGCTCTCCTAGAGAAGCCACATAGATCAGAGTACGAGTGGCTACCCTGTAGAGTTGGGGTTGGGATGACTGAGGCTCCAAGAGGAGAGGACGTACACTTCATCATAACGGGACACGACTTGAGGCTCTATAGGTGGAGAGTAAGAGCCCCCACTTACGCTAACCTTCCATCACTCTGGAAGAGTCTAATAGGGGAGAAGCTAGAACATGCCAACCTGATAATTGCGAGCATTGACCCCTGTCTCGCCTGTACAGACAGACTAGTCGTGGTCGATACAGGACTCGGAAAGGTTAGGAAGATCACAAGACTGGTAGAGGTGAGAGAAGCGTGATGCTCTTTCACTCTATCAGAGGAGTCCCGGCAATAGACCCAGAAAAGTGCATGGGCTGTGGTGCATGCGCGAGCAAGTGTCCAACAGACTCTCTAACTCTTCACAGAACACGTGATAGCATATTACTTGAGCTAAACGTGGCTAGATGCATAAGATGTGCATACTGTGCAGAGGCCTGTCCAAACAATGCAATAACGATAGAGGACAAATACACAGTAATAGGAAGATCAAGAGAGGAGCTAGCCATCAGAGTGATAGTACCACTAGCTAGATGCGACAGCTGTGGAGAGCCTCTAAGACATAGTGCAAGAGAAGTGGAGCTTGCTAGAGAGAAAGTCCCTGACCTAAATGTGATCAAGCTATGTGATAAATGTAAAGTAAAGAGAGTACTCGCGAGGTAGAGATCATGCAGACACAGGAAGCTAAGCTAGGTACTGTTCCAGAGATCCTATACATAAATTCAGGAAGCTGCAATGGCTGTGACATAGAGCTCCTAGCAGCATTCGTGGAGCTTCAAGAAACTGGACTCAAATTTAACGTGAATGTTGAGGCTAGAAAACCAAGATACGACATCTTAGTGATTACGGGACCAGTAACCGCTCAGTCTTTCTGCAGAATAAGCAGAATGCTCAGAGAGGCTGGAGGAAGACTCGAGGTAGAGTACGCTGTTCTACTTGGTTCCTGCGCCTGCGGTGGTGGTATATGGTACGACTCTTATGCCACTCTTGGAGGATTCGACTCATTCCTAAACTATCTACGTAGAGTGGAGGAAGCAGAGTTGACTATACGTAAAGAAAAGATATACATAACAGGCTGCCCAGTAAGACCTCGCGACGTTGCTGAAACACTAAGAGAGATCTTGGAAAAGATTTACGGTTAAGTAAGAGCGGAGCGGTACACTTAACAATTCTTTTCACGTATAGTGGATGTATGATGACGGTTGGACCGGTCCGAGAAGGTGAGGAGGCTACACCAATCTGACCATCTAAGTCTTACTAGCCATAAGCAATCATGTACCTTAACTAAACTACATTGGTGTCTATACACACTGACAATGACGAAGCCAAAGAGAGTGTTCAGACAATACATCTATCTTAGGCAACCCAGCTAAGTGTATCACTATCTTAGTCTCTATACCTGAAAAAAATGCGTAAACCATATGTGTCTTCTTTTTATTGGTACATCACTACAGATTTATCTTTATACCGGTCTTCTCCTCTATTAGCCGTCTAGCCTTCTCTACCTCTTCGGGAGTCACTATCAGATTGGGGCCAATTACGTAGGAGCCTCTAATTGGACTCTCGATAAACCTATGAATTTTCCATGTTGTTAAGAGAGACCCTACTCTGCTCTGAGTTGTCTCTAGGCCAATCTTCTTCAAGATCTCTCTCAGGTCGTACAGAGAGATGTTTCTCCTCTTTGCAATTATGTACAACATTACTGCTGCAATGACATTTCCTTGATCTAGATAAAGTGAGACTAACTCACTGAGTGTTCTCTTGCCCGTGAATAATATCCTATATGGCAGTGCTGCTATCAGTATTACAGGTATGCACATCATGTGCGGGATGCTCAGAGATTCCATATGACTTGAATTAGGTAGATCTGTCTCTATTTTAAAACATGTACGTAAGTTGCTATGTGCATAAGCATGCTCCAGTTAGCGTTAATATGCACTGAACAGACTGGGGGATTTTTATATTGAATATTCGAAATGTGTACAGTCTCTATTGATTGCGTATGGTCTTCTGTCCTAATCAGATCCAGCTGACCGTCCTGTAACTCTCAAGCATCATGTTTAGTATGCTCTTTCTCTCTCGGGCAATCTCGACGCCCTTGATAAGTGCCTCAAGTATGCTCTCAGCCTTCATCTGTGCAAGCTTATCTGGTGTCTCCAACCTCAGTGCACCTGTCTTGCATGCATCAACGCAGGCGGGTCTCAATCCCTGTCTCAGTCTCTCGACACATAGATCGCACTTTATCAAGAGTCTAAGCTCTGGGTCATATCTCGGGTGAGCTATTGGACACGCAACCTCGCACAGCTTACATCCAATGCACTTAGCTGGGTTGTGAAGTACTAGGCCGACGTTAGCTCTGTACATTGCACCTGTTGGACACACTCTCACGCAGGGTGCATCTTCACAGTGTCTACAAGTCAGTGGGACGTTGTAGCTCTCTACTCTGTATACTCTTATCCTGGGCTTAGGCCTTGGCCACTCATAAACTGCACCAAACAGGCTCTTTGATGATGAGTGTGCAACTGCACACGCGATCTCGCAGTGTCTGCATCCTATGCAGCGAGAGACGTCGAATACTAGAACCTTACCTGACAGGGACTGACCAGACATCCATATTGAATTTGTCTAAAATCCTTTAAATGCAGTAGGGCTTGGCTACTCTCCAGAGAGATAGACATAAAACCTCAAATAAGAAAACATAGCTAGTATGGGCGGTAGACAGAGGACATCACTGTTCTTGACGACGGAAGAGGAGGAGAAGAGGCTTGGCGGAAAGGTCACAGTTAAGGAGGAGTCTACCTCAAAGGCAGGAAAGGAGAAGGGCAAAAAGAAGTAGAGATACGCTCTCCTCCGTCTTCTTCTCGTTCTAGAACTGTAGGCAGACTTTATCTCTATGTGATTGAGCGTTCTGCTACTCATGAGATTACCAAGACTGCTTAAGCCTCTAATTGACGTTGCTGTTCCTTGGAACGTCCTAGAGGAGGCTCCTGACGAGAGAGAGAAGGTTCGTAAGATAGGATATATCTGCCGTGGTGCAGCAATATTTCAGACAAGTAGACTCATAGTGTACACCTATGGAAGATGGAACGAGCAGGAGACCAGGTTCCTTCTACGCAACCTGGAGTACATGGTCACTCCACCCTACCTGAGGAAACATCTCTTCAAGATTGAGTCTGAGCTCAAGCTTGCTGGACTTCTACCTCCCTTAAGAACACCTAGCCACTACTCTACTCGCGAGAGGCCTAGACCTGGAGATCTTGTTGAGGGAGTTGTCGTGAGGTGGGATGGCTACTACAGTATTGCCAAGATAGGAGAGAGCTACTATGCTAAGATACCTCGACCACACCCAGTTGGCTCTAGGCTTGTTCTGAGAATAGAGGCTGAGTCTGGGTCAGGAATGTATAGAGCCCACATAGTGAGTCTAGACAAGCTCAACGTGTACTGGAACCTGAGAGTAGAGCAGAGAGGACTGAGAGAGCTCATTGAGGACAAGAGCTATGACACGGTGATATTGACGGGCAGGGAGGGAGAAGAAGTCTGTGACCTCTATGAGGATCTTGTTAGTCGAGTTAAGAGAGCAAAGAGCGTTGACAAGAGGATACTGGTAGTGTTTGGCTCTCCAAGGCTTGGAGTGGAGGAGATACTCAGGAGTGAGGGCCTCGGAATTGAAAGTGACAGGATGCTGTTCATAAATTTTGTGCCAGAGCAAGGAGTCGAGACTATAAGAACCGAGGAAGCGATAATAGCAGTACTCTCAATACTTCACCTGATGAGAGCATGTCTAGCATAGTTAAGGTAGTCTTAACACCACCAAGGGTAGAGTTCGTTAGAGAGCTAGTCCGAGAGTGCGAAGATGCTTGCTCTCTCGTGCTTGAGCTTCCTCAAGTAGAGTCTCTCAAGCCATACCTAGAGGACAGAGCAACAGTCGACGACGTCCTAAGCGAGCTCGAGCTTGATTACCCACTCTTTCTCCGTGAGCTACTACGGGCAGCAAAGAGACTTCACTCAAGTGGCGTAGAGGTGCTTGCTCTAGATCCCTACCAGGAAATTGCCGTGAACATCAAGATGAGGCTCTTCCTGAAGAAGGGACTAGAGCAGCTTGAGAGAGACTACACTGCCAGGTACATTGCAATGCTTGAGCTAAACATAGGGAAGATACTGTCACAGTACTACTCTACTCCTCGAGAGGAGTTTGATCGTCTAGTCGACTTGACGATAAGATATGCAAAATTTGATGCTGAACGTCTAAGGATGAAGAGCGAGTTCAGGGCTAGAAAAATTGCTGAGCTCGTTGAGAGAGGCAAGCTGAAGTTGCCGGCAGTCATACATGCCTCATTCATGAACACGATCTTTCCAAGCACGTTAGCCAGAAAGCTTGAAGCACATGAGACAAAGCAGGTAGACCTGTACAGCAAGGTCTCTCGAAGACTGTTCAACGTGGAGCTCACGCATCCAGGAAGAGAGCTCACAAGGATCTTCCTCGAGCACACTACTAGAGATCAAGACAAGATCAGGCTCCTAGCTGCACAGACACTGATAATGGTGTCACTCTATCCAAAGAGCGAGGTTATTCCTAAGACAGACAGCGATTATCCTCTTCTACGGAAAGACTACGAGATAATTACAGGAGTTCTCTCAAGCCTCGACACGTACGAGAAATGCAGAGAGTACTACTTCAAGAACATTATCAACAAGAGATAAAGAGATAAACATAATCAACGTGCAAATTATCTGCCCGCGACGCGCTACCGAGAGGGTCTAGTGACCCTCAATGAGGTAGCGTGCTGTTTCTTCTCAAACTAACCTTATTAAGCATGTTCAGGTAGAGCTACTCTAGCTGATGAGTACCACCCCGGCACCGATGTGGTGAGGACAACTTACCCGGCTGACCTTATGGTAGAACCTCGTTCTCTCTTCTTATACTGTCCGTGATCTCTCTGTGTGGGCCTATCTTGACTCCTCTCGCAATGTAGACCTCACTCTCTATGTACGTGTAGTCTCCGACTATGCAGTTGTCCTCTATGCGGACCCATCTGCCTATGTATGCGTTCTCTCCAATTATTGAGCCTGTGATGTACGTGTACTCCTCTATTATGGTCTTGTCTAGCACTATGCTGTTCTTTATCCTGACTCCAGACCCGATCTTGCACTCGTCAAGTATCACCGTGTATGGCCCAATCATGCTGTTTCTTCCTACCTGTGCAGTTGCAGAGATGTAGGAGGGTGGGGTAACTCCTCCTAGGACATCTCCCTTAATGCAGGACTCGTCTCTACACATCTGCTCTAGCGCTATCCTGTTAGCCTTGATGTAGTCTTCTGGTGTTCCTACGTCGAGCCAGTATCCTTCATGTATGTATGCATGTAGTGTTCTCTCCTCTATCAGCTTTGGCAGCAGGTATGTAGATATCTTGAGAGGTCTAGCAACGTCGTGTGGAAGATACTTAGAGATCTCTGGCTCAAACACGTACACTCCCGCGTTTACTAGACCCTCGCTTGGTGGTCTCTGAGGCTTCTCCACGAAGTGCGTGACCCTGAGGTCATCGTCTATGCTTGCTACACCGAACCTGGACAAGTCGCCTCGAAGCCTAGTCAAGACTAGGGTAGCAATGCTTCCAGATCTTCTGTGAGACTCTATCACGGACGTGAAGTCTATGTTTGAGTATATGTCTGAGTTCACTACTAGGATGCTACTCTCACTTATCCCGTACTCTCTCACTGCACGTGCTATTGGTCCAGCATCTCCGAGAGGCTTGCTCTCTATCATGAAGATTATCTTGTCACTGATCTTGTTCCAGGTCTTTCTCACATGATCGATTATCTTGTCGGCGAGGTACCTGAGAGAGAGTATTATGAGGTCAGGGTTAACCTTCAAGACGGAGTCTATTATGTAGTCCAGTATTGGCTTGTCAACTATCTTGAGTAGAGGCTTTGGTCTAGTGTAGCTTAGAGGTCTGAGTCTCGTTGCGTATCCACCAGCAAGTATGAGCGCTACTACACTTGTCATGACACGGTATCAGCCGAGAGAAGTATTTTAAACGACACCTCGACACTCGACCATTGAGTCATGCCAGTAATAGACCTGTCATCTATAGACCTTAAGACGCTGCACTGGAGAGACATAGACTGGAGAAAGTTCATCTGGATAAAAGATCACCCAATGAGAGCAATATTCATAGAGAAGGTGACCGTGAACATAGGCGTCGGCACATCAGGCGAGAGACTAGAGAAGGCTGCCAAGATACTTGAGGAGCTTACAGACCAGACACCAAGCTACAGGCTAGCAAGAAAGTCAATAAAGGAGTGGGGAGTCAGAAGAGGAGAGCCAATAGGAGTAGCAGTGACGCTGAGAAAATCAAAGGCCATATGGTTCCTACTTAAGGCACTAGCAGCACTAGACTTCACTCTGAGAGAATCACAGTTCGACAACACGGGAAACGTAGCGTTCGGAGTGAGAGAGCACATAATGATACCAGGAACAAGATACGACCCCAACCTCGGAATATGGGGAATGGACGTCGCAGTGAGACTAGCAAGACCCGGCTACAGAGTCATGTACAGGAGGAGATGCAGAAGCAAGATAGGAAAAAGCCACAGAATAACAAAACAAGAAGCAATTGAGTACTTCAAGGAGATCCTAGGAGTAAAGGTAGTCCCCTAGACGAGGATAGATACCTTTAAAACACATAAACCCAAAACTAAAATAGCCTAAGGGCCCGTAGCTCAGCCTGGATAGAGCGGCGGCCTGCGGAGCCGTAGGTCCCGGGTTCAAATCCCGGCGGGCCCGCCAGGCAAAACCAAGAAACTGAGTTCAAGAAACAGGAAATCCTACACGTAGACGCTAACTAGTACTGGAGAGAACGTTCACGGCATGACTCCACTCTCAGTAACCTATCAAATTACCATAACAAGACTCTTGGAGACTTGAGACGCTAGTGATAATATCTAGTATAGTTACCGAGAGCTAAAACGATCATGAGCTTCAGACTGTTCGACAAGTATGCTGAGCGATATGATAGCTGGTTTGAGCGAAATTGGATCATAGCACATAACGAACTCAGGGTACTAAGAGAGTTCAGTATAGAAAACCCCAGTCTCGAGGTAGGTGTTGGCTCGGGCTTCTTTGCATCTAGACTAAGAGTAAGTCTCGGTATTGACCCTTCCTGGAACATGCTCAAGATAGCAAAAATGAGAGGTGTAGATGTTATTCAGGCACTAGGTGAAATGTTACCAATAAGAAATAATTGTTTCAAAACAATACTCATAATAGTCACACTATGTTTCGTGGAAGAACCTGAAAAACTAATACAAGAATGCATACGGATACTCAAAGATTATGGAAAGATAATAATATGTATAATACCAAGAGACAGCAGCTGGGGAAAACACTACATAGAATTATCAAAGAAAGAACATCCATTCTACTCAAAAGCAAAATTTTACACAATAAGAGAAATACAGGAACTACTACAAAAACATACGCTTAAACACACGAAAACCATAGGAACACTAACATTCAAACCCGAAGAAGAACCAAGACAAGAAGAACCAGTACCGTATACAGAAAACAAAGACCTAGGATTCATCTGTACAGAATATACAAAAAGTTAAGCAAAAGTGCAGAAACATTAGCTTTCAGGTGGGTTGGTTTGTTTGGTGTGGTGTTGGTTGTCTATGCTCATCTCTGTGTATCCACTCTTTCAATTTCTCTTGAGAACACTTGGTTTTCCTGATTCAGGACATATCTCAACTCCTTGTTCCTTCTCTGTGTATAGATAGATTCAAATTAGTGTTATCTACGTTCAATTTCTCATTAGAACACCATGATCATCAGGAA
>JALWFJ010000002.1 GCA_027036495.1 Thermoproteales archaeon | reverse complement strand
CACGAGCAAGCAATGCCCCACAGTCAATATGTCTTATGAGGTAGTAATCCTCTGGAAACAGATGTCTTTGTGGTATATCTGTCACATCCTCACCATATCCAAGCTTCACATACAGATATGCGAGGTTGTATCTCCAGTCATTAAATACTTTAGCAAATGCGTAACCCCAGAGGGGGGCAGTTGTGTGCCACTTACCGTCAACCTCGGTAACCATCGGCTTGCCGTCACTATTTTCTTTAAGATCAACAGAGTAAAAGCCATGTGGTTCGGGATCTAGCGCCTTAACAGCCTCAATTCCAACCTTAGCAACCTCATCATCGTGAACAATCCTGGCAACTGTCGGTGTTCCTGTAACGCCACTCAGACTAATATGCTTAAATGGATACTCTATGCGTTCTCTGACATAGCAGGTAATTAACTTACCCTTGTACCACAGCGAGTCGAATGCCAAGTCTCTTCCAGGCAAATATTCCTGAATTATGAAGTCCTCGACTTTTGCTCTGCCCTGCATAACGTTTAGCTCTATCCAGAGCTTAGCCTCCTCAGGACTATTCACCTTGAGACTAAGCCTACCACCAGCACCAACACGTGCCCTAATCCACAGTGGTGACCCAAGCTCCTCAAATGCCCTATCAACGTCATCTAGAGACTTCACATGTACTGTCCTTGGCGTTGGTACTCCCTTCCTCCCCAATATCTCATGTATGTAGAGCTTATCAGGAAGTATCGCACCTGGACTAGGCAGATACAGCTTAACGCTAAGCCTAAGAAAGAGGTTCCTCATCTCAGAAATGATTTTAGCTTCAACACTTGGATGTGGGTGCAGGAACTCTATCCTGTGTTCTTGACATAGTTTAAGTAGTGTCTGCATGAAGTCAGGATCTGTGTGCTTAGGTGTCCTGTAGCGAACATCGACCTCGGGGAAGTGTATATAGTAGGGACTGTAGTCTGTGCCTACAATGAGCATCTTTTCATTACATTGCTTTTCTGCTAGTCTCAGTGCACGGACAAAGTTTACTCCACCGACTCCTCCTGCTCCGGTGACTAGAATTCTCCTCTCTTTCACGTTCTCTGAGGAAGACCCTATTAAGGTGCTATTTTACCTGTTGTGTTAATGCTGAAGGGTGGTCTAGCTGACTTGTGATGACTTGAACCGATACTGAGCTAGTACTCTTTCTCTGAGAGATCCTGTATCAGCTTCTCGTCTGTATGCTCTATAGCCTTAGCTAGGAGCTTAGCTGTGTTCAAGACATCTTCAAGACTGACAACCTCTATTGGTGAGTGTATGTATCTTGCAGGTATTGATACTCCACCAGCTGGAACCCCTTCTCTCCTAAATGCTATAGCTGTGGCATCTGTTGTTCCTCCAAGTAGAATCTCGATCTGGTAAGGTATCTTCTCACGCTCAGCAACATCGACGAGATGTTGCCTAACTCTTGGATGAGCAATAAACATTCCCAGTCTACCACCATCCATGAACTTCACAGCCGGACCCTTCCCAAGCCTGATTGTCTGCTCCCTGTCAGGCACACCAGGCACATCAAGTGCAAGTGTTGTGTCTACAGCTATCGCATAGCTAGGGTGTACTCTCTCTGAAGCTATGCCTGCGCCTCTAAGACCAATCTCCTCCTGAACAGTAGCAACAAAGTACACCGTCACTGGAGGAGTCTTATCCTTGAGCAGCCTAGCAGCCCAGATCATTGCTGCAAGACCAGCCCTATCATCTAGCGCCTTGCCGGTAACAACGTTCGCACTAAGTCTCATCAGCTCAACGTCTAGGACAGCTACACATCCCGGAGCTATACCGAGCTTCTCAACCTCCTCTCTACTCGATGCACCAACATCAATGTACATGTCTTTGATCTCAGGAAGCTTACGTTCCTCACCTGG
>JALWFJ010000001.1 GCA_027036495.1 Thermoproteales archaeon | reverse complement strand
TTGCTCCATGGCTAATCAAGATCCTGAGCATAAAGGGAGTCAAGCTCTCAGTCTCACGCTAGGCTATCAGCCCTCCAGGTGCTCGTCACTCGGTAACCACCGTCCGTCGTCCCGACAGCCCTCATCATCTACCTAGCACCTCTACGTAGGTCACAGTTAAAACTGCTCGTCTTGTAAAATCTCTGTGTCGTGTACTAGGGTACTAGTATGTACATGGGGTGTACCTTGGAGATGGAGTAAGGCTAAGTATGTACTTGAGGTTGATGGTCAAGTTAAGTCTGTCGAGAGCACCACAACTGCGAGACTCCTCGTAGAGCACATTAACCCTGACATTATTGTGCTGATTGTTCTTGACACACTTGCAGCAGAGATACTAAACAGGACAGTCACAACGTACTCAGAGCTTGTTAGTGAGGTCGAGTCCAGAGTCAGAAGCTACGTCAGAGAAAACTTGAGCTTAAACAGCAAGACTCAGATTGTTGTTGCTCCAGGTATTGGTAAGTTTTCCTGTAGAGATGTTCCTGATGTTAGATACATGGAGTTTATTGGCTCAATGATGGACTTCTATGGAGTTGTCCTGTACGAGCTAGCAGCAATGTTAACTCATCTCGCTCAGGTTAGTGATGTTGTTGAGCTTCATCTTGACTTGTCTCACGGTCTGAACTATGTTCCTACTTTAACGTATAGAGCTATCAGAAGCATCTCTCGAGTACTTGCTCTATCTAGGTGCGTGAAGCTGTACGTGTACAACTCTGAGCCTTATCCTGTTGGTATTAAACTGGAGACTCCGCCAGAGCTGAAGATACATGTTGTTGAGAGAATCGAGGATGTTAAGCCTCAACTTAGAGAGCTTGGTGTTCTAAATGCTAGTAAGTGCATAGTCTCGCTAGCTAAGAAGACTGATGAGGCTATTTCTCGAGCACGTAGAGAGCTATCTGAGTACCGTAGAAAGCTTCAGGTAAGCTTATCTGACGATCAATATGCTACTGCTGATGATCTCTGTGCTTGTCTTGTGAACTCTCTTGTCCTCGGTTTACCACTACTACTAGTTCTAGCTTGCAGACTACTTGAGAGAGTCTCACAGCCTGATGAGCTGCTAAAACACGTGTATGAGGTCTGGAGAGAGAACATCTCTGTTGAGAGAGATGGAGACTGTGTTAAAGTTATAAGGAAGCTTAGCATGACTCAGATGTTTATAGACTACGTGTACTCCTGGCTTGTGAAGCGTGGGCTAAGTCCCATAATGAGAGAGCTTGAGCCTCACATGAGAGAAAAACCTGCAGAGAATATACTGCTCTCTGTTACTCTAAGTGGATTAGACATGTTGCGTGAGCGTGTCTTCAGGAAGGTTAGCGAGAGATATAATGTCACTATATCTAACGACCTAGAGGAGCTCAAGAAGGCTATAAGCAGCTTACCAGATCGCGAGCTTCAGGAAAATGTATTCATACCTTATCTGGAACTAGCTAAGAAAGAGAATAAACGTGTTGGCTCACTTGATCGTAGAAACTTTCTTGCTCACTCTGGCTTACCGTATCAGATAGTTGCTATTAAGCCTAGTAGAGATGTCATGAAAAGCGAAGTTGGCTATCTCCTGCAAGTCAAAGATGTCGATGATAGGATAGTTACTCTAGGAAAACCAGTGTCGGGACATAGCGATAAAGTCGTTATTAGCCTCGTCAGAGTTTGAAGCCTCAAAAATGAGGCCTAGACTGATAGAGGATCTTGACGTGATAAACAACGTCCTCGAGAAGAGACTTCCCTCTGTCTCAGATATTGAGAAGGTCCTACGCTTCTCAGATGTTCATTTTCTTGGTAAGATTGCTCATGAGCTTCGTCTTAAAGTCTGCGGCAGCTATGGCACCTTTATTGTGAATGCTGTCCTAAACTACACTAACATATGTGAGGTTAAGTGCAGGTTCTGTGCTTTCTGGAGAG